>CAYNQH010000104.1:3481-4773 GCA_964399255.1 uncultured Methanosarcinales archaeon
CAAATATGCCTTACCCACTTATTTTATGTCAAACCTTAACCGGTATATGCTCTGAAGGATGTCTATAGGCTTATTTGTTATTATCCTGAACTCAACCCTTTCTCCATAACGCTCTTTGATCCTTTTTTTGGTCTCATGCACGTTCTTGTATATGAAAACATCTCCGTTATCAACCGATTCGATGCTCCTAACCCTTTCCCTCTCCCTGAAGAAAGGGCAGTAGACCCCTTTATCCTCTATGAAATAAGCTTTGCCAAGCCAGGAATTTACCTTATCTATATGGTCCCTCGGGTCCTCATCCAGGAGAGCTATGAACTCTTCATTTGTGATCTCTTTTTCAAATCCCTCCATGAAGTCTATGCCTCTCCTTAAAGCCTCAAGTATTATTATCACCTTGTTGTCGGTCCCTGGGATGTCCTGGGTATACCTCTGATATTGATAGAGAGTTTTCTGGTCCTCTTCAGCCAGACAGAAGCTCGAGTTAGTGCATATCTCTTCGATAAGGTCGTTCACAGCCTTCTTCTGCGCTGTCCTGAACTTAGGGCATACAGTGTCATCGATGTCAAAAAGTATGCATACTTTTTCCTGCTCACCGAGCTCTGAATCTATAAAAGAGGAGATATCAGAATAAAGCTGTTTTGTAGTGGTTATCTTTATCCTGTCAAGAAGCTTTGCTGCTTCCATATACCTAAAAGAGCTTTCCTTATTCTTGGGTATCAGGAAACCGAGCAGCCTCTTATTGCTCTCTGTGAACTTGATATCTGTTATCTGGTCCCCTATGTAAAGGCAGACCGCTTCAGGGTCGATGCATTTTGAATCAGGCAGGGAGTCAAGATCAAGGTCTGGCTTGCAGGGCTCCCCCAACACTCTTGCAATCTGTTTCTCAAGAGGGCCGAACTCTTCCTCCAGGGTGGTGGTATGCCTTAGGACCAGCTTCTCCTTATCAGCAATTCTCGAGCCTATCCCCTCCAGCTTCCTGTATAAGTAGGATATCATAAGCGCCCTTCTTGAAGGGCTGTCTGGACCTTCAGCCTCTATCATATCAAGAGCCTTTAAGAAATCTTCATCTGAGGTTATCTCTTCTTCTCCGGAATCAGAGATATTATATGCTTTCATGTTCCTGAACCTTATGATAGATCTTTCCTGTGCAGCTTTTGATACGCATGCATCATAGCATTCTGATAGTGAATCGAGGGCTATAGCTAAGAAATGGTCTATCATCCCGCAGACGATCTCTTCATCTTTCGCGAGCTTATCCGGATCCCCTGCCTTGATCCTGGCCTTAAGGACCC
>CAYNQH010000105.1:0-4766 GCA_964399255.1 uncultured Methanosarcinales archaeon
TCGAGAACCACCCCGACATCCGCGAAAAGGCGCACGAAGGCAAACTGAAATTTGGCACCACCGAGACCTGGGTCATCTGGAAATTGAGCGGCGGCAAACTGCACATCACCGACCCATCCACCGCTTCGCGCACGCTCTTGTTCAATGTCAATACTTTTGACTGGGATGAAGACCTGCTCAAACTCTTCGACGTGCCGCGCTCGATGCTGCCCGAAGTCAAGCCATCGGCTGGTCACGTGGGCGACGTGGATTTCGGCGCGCAAGCGGGTAAGCCGCTTCCGCTTCACGCCCTTCTGGTTGACCAGCAAGCCGCGCTCTTCGGTCAGGCTTGTTTCAAGGCAGGCGAGATGAAATGTTCTATCAGGTCTCCGAAAGAGGTCATCCTTTCTCCAATACTTGTAAAGGCGCTTGAAGGCCTCGAAGGATATGGCGGAGGCCATGAGCACGCCCAAGGAGCTTCTGTGAAGAAGAGCGACTTCAAGACATTCATAGAAAGGATAAAGGAAAATCTTTAAATAATAATTAAAGTTATAATCAAAGTAGCTTCTTGATAGTTGATTAATTGTAAGGCCTATAATGCATTAATCAATCCCTCCCCAGCTGTCAAACAACAATATTTATAAACAACCTGCTTTTTCTCCTGCCTATGCGCCGGTAGTCTAATGGCTAGGATAGAGGCCTTCCATAGGCTTGAGATGACTGCCATCGGCTAGTCAGGCAAAATGCCTGAAGCGAGCCTTTGATCCGGGTTCGAATTTGTGCTAACATACATCGCTAGCGCAACGTAATTCCCGGCCGGCGCAGAAAAGAAAGACAAAAGTGCCAGCTTCATTGGCATCTTTTGTCTTTTTGGATGTTTGATAATCCCGATGAGATTACGAGTCGGGATTATCTTTATAATCTTATTTACCATCCGGAAAATTACGCAAACAAGAGGAAAAAACAAAGATGGCATTCAGGAAATTCGACAAGAGCAAAGACAAGAACTTATTCTCAGAGGCCGCAAGCTTTGAGACGACAAGGATAACAGTTGGAGTATTCTCTTACAATGATGGAGAGCAGAAGATGCAGGTATCCAGGGAGAACAGGGATATGAATACAGGAGAATGGCAGTTCTCAAAGCTGGGCAGGATGACCTACGAAGAGGTAGAGAAAGTAATCCCTATGATGAAGAAAGGATTCGAGAAGATGCCTAAGCCAGCACCTGATCCTGAGCTGGAAGGCACAGAAGAAGAGGAGAACGAGCCAGAAGAGTGAGCCCTTAAGATAAGGAATTCTAGACAGGAAATCAAGGATGGCTGATCATAAAAATAAGAAGAGGACTATGCAGAAGATGGCTGTAGAATGCAAGAACTGCGGAGGATGCTGCAACCATATATCCATGGAGATAGACAAGCCTACATGCAAGAGCGACTATCAGGACATAATGTGGTTCATCCTCCACAAGAACGTGAAGGTATGGATAAACGATAAGAATGACTGGTATATAGAGTTCCTGACACCATGCGAATGGAGGAAGGACGGTAGATGCATTAACCATACTAAAAGGCCAGGGATATGCAAGGATTATTCACCAGAAGACTGCGTCAACAATGACACTGACATGGAGAGCGAAGAGAAGCATTCATTCAATACCTATGAAGATTTTGTCAGTTTCCTGAAAAAGAAGAAAATAGACTATGAGTTTAAGTGGCAGGCAGACGCCAGGAAGCCTGTAATCAGGAAAAGATCGCGTTAAAGAGATAAATATAAAAAGAATTCTGACTTTTCAGGCCTTATGAGAAAGAAAGAGAATATCCTTGTACTATGCGCCCATTCAGACGACCACATACTCGGGTTAGGCGGGACCATGGCCAGGTATGCAGAAGAAGGCAAGAAAGTCCAGGCAGTAATCTTCTCATATGGAGAACGTTCACACCCCTGGCTCCAGAGGAAAGTTACTGTAGAGATGAGGGTTAAGGAGACAGAAGAAGCAGACCGTGAGCTAGGGATAAATAAGAGCATATTCCTGGGCCTTAAGGAAGGAAGCTTCGAAGAAGGGATAAAAGAGAAGAAAGTCGACCAGATAATAAAGAAGATGATAGAGAAAACTAAGCCTTCAAAGATATTCACACATTCTATAGACGATCCTCACCCGGACCACAGGGCAGTTTCCAGACATGTGCTCTCTATAATCAGTGAGTCGAAAGATCCTATCGAGCTCTTCACTTTCGGGGTATGGAACCCTTTCAACATCAGGAGGAGGGATTCTCCAAAACTATTTGTAGATGTGACAAGATATTACGGCAGGAAGATAGACTCGCTGAAGAAGTTCGGGAGCCAGAAAGCTGCAGTATACCCTATCCTCGCGCTTGACTTCATAAAGGCGCTGATAAACGGTTTCCTCAAAGAAGGAAGGCTCGCTGAAAAATTTTACAAGCTAAAATGACCTTAGGCTTATCCCATATGTATTTTATCAGGGAAAAGGAGAAGAAGATAATATGAAAAAACTTTTGATATGCTCCGACACCTTCCTCCCAAGATGGGATGGTATATCCAGATTCTTATCAGAGGTAGTCCCAAGGCTGGCAAAGCATTATGATATAACATTGATAGCTCCTGATTATGGCGAGATAAAGATGGACAATGTGAATCTTATAAGGTTCCCAGTAGTAAAGTTCAGGCTTGGTGAATACCCCCCTCCAAGACCCTCAATGAGCAAGATAAAGAAAGCAGTAAAGAAATCAGATATAGTGTGGAGCCAGAGCCTCGGCCCTATAGGCGCAGCATCGATGTACTATGCGAAGAAATACAAGAAGCCCTGCACCGCATATATACACTCAATTGAATGGGAGCTTTATTCCAAGCATATAACCACCTCAAGGCATATCCAGAAGCTGATCCATTGGATCACTATAAGGCTCGCCAAAAGATTCTACAACAAGTGCAGCTCTCTCATGATACCTTACGAGGATATAAGGAAGACCCTTGAAAAGTTAGGGATCTCACCTATCAGCAACATCGTCCCTCTTGCCGTAGACACAGATATATTCAAGCCAGCAAACAATAAGAGAGAGGCCAAGCAGAACTTAGGGATAGATCCTGAAAGCATAGTCATCGGATATGTAGGGAGGATAGGAAGAGAGAAGGATATACCCACCCTTGAAAAGGCATTCAGGATAGTTAGGAAGAACAAAGAGGGGGCAAGATTGCTCATAGTGGGAAAAGGCCTTGAACTCAACAATGTCCTGGAATCTCAGGACAAGGTCATAAGCGTAGGCTCACAGGACAATGTAGTCCCCTATTATCAGGCTATGGACATATTCGTCCTTCCAAGCCTTACTGAGACTACCTCGCTTGCAACTATGGAAGCTATGAGCTGCGGGCTTCCTGTGATAGTCACAAAAGTAGGATACCTCCCAAAATACATCAAGAGCGCATATAATGGATATTTCTTCCCGAGCCAAGATCCTGAAACCTTAGCAAAAAAGATAAAGAAACTGATAGATAATGAAGAACTAAAGAAAGCGATAGGCGGGAGAGCGAGAAAGACAATAATATCGAGGTACAGCTGGGACAGCACTGTCAAGACGATAATCCAGGTTCTTGACAGCATGTGAGCAGGAGTGTCAGAAAAATTTATATATACTTCTCATTTTTAACACATCATGTCCAGTATGAGAAAAAGAGGCCAGTCGCATACACAAGTCGTTATGTATGCTATGATCATAGTGATAATAGGCCTCACGGTCATCTGGGGGTATAAGGCTTACAAGTCCTCAAGGGAGAAGGCGCAGGATACGGAGATAGAGATATTCAACCAGAAGCTGCAGGCTGACTTCTCATCTTTGAAGACAAGATTCGGGTCTGTTAAGACACAGAAATATGACATCCCAGGAGTAGTGGACAAGGTATGTTTCCTTGATTTCTCACATAAGGATGATGCGAAAAAAAGCCCTGTGGTGAACAAGTACTCTCTGATAGTCTCGGCGATAGAGAGTGATGCGAAGAAGAACCTGTTTATCATACAGAAAGAGGAGATAATAACCTCATTCGACATCGAGGATATAATGCTCTCTGACTATCCTTATTTCATGTGCATGGATACGATGCTGAGCTCTCTTAATATAGACCTTGAAGGGAAGGCCAAAGGAACATTGGTCAGGAAGGATTTCAAGACTACCGCATCAAACAGCAACAAGATTGTCTCTCATGACGGGAGCATAACCTTAGAGTTCAGCAGCCCTCAGACACTTTCGATGCAGCCGGAATACCCTTCTACCATAGAGAAGCCAACATCAGAACTGGGAGGAGAAGCTTACAAGTTCATACCTTCAGGGATGGCTGCAATAAGGATGACTATCATATATGATCCATTGATAATAGGGAACAGCTGCCCTTCTTCGCTTAGGTTCATATGGTACAAGGCAGACGGCACTTATGAAGGAGAGAGCTCATCATCACAGGTGACCTGCTCAGAGAAGAAAGCAGTATTCAATGATATCATAGTCAAGCCATATGGGCATCTTGCAAAGGCATGATAGGGCTAATTATAGGCAATCTGAACCAGACAGAATAAAAGGATAGCCTGCCTATTTCTTAGATCAGGTTAGCAGGGCAGATTATTAAGGCGTATACATCAATAATAACTCTTAATGATATTATTAATTATGACCAGAATCAGATCTTAAGGCTAACGACATTGCTTATCCCATCCTTGCCCATAGACACGCCATACAATATGTCTGCTTCTGCTATGAGGCCGTCATTATGGGATATGACCACAT
>CAYNQH010000106.1:0-4739 GCA_964399255.1 uncultured Methanosarcinales archaeon
AGTCATTTTCAGACTTCCCTATTGATGGCCTAATTACAAGGGTTGGCGAGTCTGACGGAGTTGATGTAAATTCTGATTTCCATAGCGAGATAATCATAAAATCTCCTGCTCAAGCAAGAAATTTGATAAAAGACTTGCTCCCAATATTTGAGAAAAACCAAAAAAAATTAATTTTTAGGACATGGACATTCGGAGCTCACCAGATTGGAGATCTCATATGGAACAAGAATACATACAAAAAGGTGTTTGGTAGTATAGACAGCGAGAGCCTGATAGTTTCGATGAAATATGGAAAGACTGATTTTTACAGTAATCTAAAACTAAATGAATTGTTTTTTATTGACAATAAGAAAAAAATTTTAGAGCTTCAGACGAGGCGAGAAAGAGAAGGATTTGGCATGATTCCCTGTTATGTGGGGCATGATTATTATGATTATTACGCAAAACTTAAAGAGAATAAAAATATAATTGGAATCTCTGTATGGTGTCAAACCGGAGGATGGTCTAGGATAAAAGACTTAACATATTTGGATAGGTCTTCCGAATGGAATGAGCTAAACACTTACGCAACAATAAAGATATTCTCAGGAGAGATGGACAATAAAAAGGCTTTAAAACATTTTTTGGGAGATAAGGATAAAGAAAAATTTGTGGTAGAATATGACAAGCTTTTGAAAAGGATTTTATATTCGGGAATTAGGGAGGGTGTTTATGTCTCAAAGACTATGCTGCCTCCCTTGATGTGGATGTTCTGGGATAATGTAAAGATAAGCCCAACAATAATCTCTTTTTATGAGTCATTCCATGAGTATAAAGACCGGGCGTCTGATGAAGAAATCAACCGTTTAATCAGTATTGGAAATAAAGCAGGAATAGATAACCTCATTTATTATATGGACACTATTAATATGCTAAGACTATCCAGAGACTGTCTCCATAATAAAAATATCTCTAAGGATCTATTGAGACAGATGGAAGACTATAATCGGGAGTACCCTTACTCTTTTAGTTTTAAGATAGTCGATAAAATAGATAGAAAACCACTAACAAGAAGAGTAATAAAACTTTTTGCAAGACGGACTGATGAGTATAGGTTATCTGATCATTTATTTTTCCGACCTGCCCTGAAGGTAGCAATGCCTTTGTTATTTCTGGCCAACAAAAAAGAACTGCCTGATTTTATTAATAAATATGCAATAAATACTTCAGTATTGTATAACTAATTTAATTTTATAAGCTTGTTGGACAAAATTTGAATTGGCCCACACCTTCTGAAAACAAAGACAACCCATATAAATCATCAGAGATGTCTCCTTGAATTAGGGCAGTACAACGGATCAAATTTCCTGAAAAGGCTTTTGCGCCCCTCGGCGTATAAACCGCAGATTCTGGGGTTTCAGGTACTTAATTACTATAAAGTAGTGTCCGTACAGAAACATTTATAAACGAGGATAATTCATCAGTATCATGGACGACGAGCAGATGCTGGACAGGCTTATGGATATCATAGGGGATGATGAAGAAAGACCCTATATCGGAAGAGCACTCTCAGATATCGGCTTTCCGATACCTCTTGAAAGACGCCTGCCTAAAGATAAAAGATTTGCCCATTCTATGTATTCTATCGGAGAAGCTATAAAGATCCTTCCCGGATCAAGCGTGAGGTTCATGGGTCTCGACGGAGAATTCTGGGAGGAGGAAAGCATAGAAGAAGAGATATATGGCACAGTAGTCATAGAAAGGAACGGCAACTATAAGGATCATGACACCAAAGAAGGCATTGAATGCATGGCAATACTTTCTTATGCAGAACCAGAGATAGACCAGGATATGGAAGATTATCTCCAGAACAGCCTCGGAGGAGAATTTGAGAATGGATGGCTGCCCTACATCCTTTGGGTCGACTCTCCGTCCTGCATAGAACCTCAGGAGATCCCAGAAAAAAGAAAGATGAACTGATACTAAGACAACATTAAGAGACAAAATTAAGAGATAATATCAAGGTACATTCAATATAACCAATAAATGATATCTATCGATCATGATATTCACATCAGGCCCAGGCTCTTTATCTTCCTATGTATCGTCTCATACCTGAGGCCAATCTTCAGAGCAGTCTTGGTTATGTTCCATTCGTTCTCTGACAAGGCCTTGATTATGAACTGCCTCTCAAACTCCTCCTCAGCCTCCTTCAGCGTAAGCGTGCTTGTGGGCAGCTCGTCCACGATGCCTTTTGACAGGTCAGATACGTTCTTGTACATCTTCTCAAGCTTCTCCGGGTGTATGATATCTTTATATGACTCCAGGACATTCTCTATGATATGGTTCACTGCCTCTTTCTTTATCTCATAAGGCCTTGCAAGCTCTTCCCTTATCTTCTCAACATCTATCCTGCTCTCCTTCACAAGGCGGTGTATAGATCTCCTGTTTATATCTGCTATCTTCGCTGCCTCTGAGATATTGCCAAGATTTGTCTGCAGCAATTTCTGGAGGTACTGCTTCTTGAACCTCTTCTTAGCCTTCTTGAATCCCATGCTAGTATCGACCTTGAAATCAAGAAGAGGGTTGCTCTCTATCTTGCCTGTGATATCATTGGTTATCTCTGCTATGGTAACCCCCATAAGCCTGTGCATAGCCCCTTCAACAAAAGGTTTTACCCTTTCCTTCATCACTTTCTCAAGGTTCTTTCTTGGCATGTACATGACAAAAATGTCCCTATTTAAATTAGTTTGTATAAACTAATAACCATTATAAAATAGTCAAAAAGATTATTAAAACAATAATAGAACTTTATTCAAAAAAGAGGGGAAAATGGAATTTCCGGTTGACAAAGAACCTAGAATACAAACTGATAAGTATACTGAAGAGGAGATAGATCTTGCTTTTAAGTTCTCTAAGATAATCCTTAAAGAGTTCAGCTCATTCATAAAGGCAGTCGCTGTCTTCGGCTCTGCAGCAAAAGGCAAAGAGGTAAAAGGAGACATAGATATCCTTGTTGTGGTCGATGACCTGACATTGGTCATGACATCAGAGCTTGTCCAGGCTTACAGGATCATAACAGAGAATGCTGTAAGGCAGATATCGATAAAGCTCCATATAACTACACTAAAGTTCACATCATTCTGGGAATATGTAAGGGCAGGAGACCCTGTAGTAGTCAACATCTTGAGGGACGGCGTAGCGATCTATGATACAGGATTCTTCTACCCATTGCAGGCATTGCTCAGGAACGGAAGGATAAGGCCCAGCCCTGAAGCGATGTGGTCATATTTTGTACGCGCACCTGCCACCATACACAACTCAAAATGGCATATCATGCAGGCTACTCTGGACCTTTATTGGGCAGTGATAGACTCAGCGCATGCAGCCCTGATAAAAGTGAACGAAACCCCTCCAAGACCAGAGGATATCGCTGATATGCTGAAAGAGAAGCTGGTAGAGAGAGGGAAGATAGACAAGAAGTACCCCCAGATGATGAGAAGGTTCTATGAACTATCAAGGATGATAACCCATAGGGAGATCAAGGAGATCTCAGGCCAGGAATATGCGAACTACCTCCATGATGCAGAAGACTTTGTCGATGCTATGAAAAGATTCATAGAGAGAGGATAGGCAGGGAATAAACAGCGCTGCCATCACAGGCCATCAATTTCATAAAATTTTAATAATGATCCTTATTCTCATCCTTATGGCATTCGACAATGAAAAGAAGATCAACCTCCAGAAGATCAAAGAATTCGACAAGTCAAGACGCAAGGCCGTAGACCAGGAGATACTCCCTCTTGTAGAAAAGATAAGCTCAAAAGAAGACTATTACACTACATCTTCCTGTTCCGGGCGCATTGTCCTTCTCAACAAGCCAAGTTCAGGGAAGAAATATCTCTCAACATGGCTTTACTCCAGCCATTCTGAAGCAAAGCCTGAAGAGGTGCTTGCTTCGCTGAGCAAGCATAAAAAAGGAGAGACCTGGTTCATGATGGAACCTTTTATACTTCATGTCTGCTGCAGGACTCTGGAAGATGCATCAAGGCTCCTGTATCTTGCCAACAGCGCAGGCATCAAGAGGGCAGGGTTGATATCAGTCAGGAAAAGATTTATCCTTGAGATCATAGGGACAGATACTATAAGCACCCTGGCTGCAAAAGGGAAGGATATAGTTGCAGATGAGGGTTATATAAGGATACTGGTCAAAGAAGCCAATAGGAAACTCAAGAAGAACCAGAAGAAGATAGACAAGCTGTACAGGAAGATAGCAGGAAGAAACCAAAGATGATCAGAGGATCATCAACAGTAAAATCCTCGAGATATAAAATTATCAAGATACAACTAGAGATATAGGCAAGAGCTGCCTAGAAACAATAGGATATCATAAAAAACATTATTTAAACAAATATTATCTTTAAAAAAAAAATCATAAAAATATAAAATATTTCTTATCTTATTGACCCCCTTATCTCTTAAGAAGGTATGCTATAAGCGCTATTATGCCTATTATGACAAGCACGTTTGCAAGCACAAGCAATGTCAGATAAGGCATGCTTGTCGAACTTTTCTTGCTGCTTGACATATCTGTTATCCTAGTAGGAGGAGGTGTAGCTATCACTCCGGTGGTAGGCATGACTGCATCATTAGTCCCTGAACCCACAAGCGCAGGAGGGATGTCTACAGATACTGATCCTGAACCGGATGAGGTAACAGGAGGTACATAAGGCACATTTGTTGTCGGAGGGACAACAGGG
>CAYNQH010000107.1:0-328 GCA_964399255.1 uncultured Methanosarcinales archaeon
GTGAAGACAGAACTTGTTTTCAAATGAGGATCAAATCTTAATTATTCTTTCTGCGGCCTCAGGCGTTGCTGGATCATCTCAATCAGCCTTACTTCCGCTCCAAGCTTCTTCTGTATATGCCCCAGATAGTTCTGTGTTATCAGGCTTTCTATCTCAGGATCAGACTTGAGGTCATCGACATAGGTATTTACTTCTTCAGGCTCCTTGCCAGAATAGATTATGAAAGGAACATCCTTCAGCTTGTCCGGATGATTAAGGTAGAGCACGAACCAGACCTGGCTGCCGAGCATCTGCTGGCCTTCATGGGTCCGGGTCATGTCTCCTGACT
>CAYNQH010000107.1:338-4721 GCA_964399255.1 uncultured Methanosarcinales archaeon
TATCTGTATCTCCTTAAGTTCCATATCCAGCACGATCATATCTAGCTTGTCAAGAATCTCGCCATCTGTAAATTTGATGAGATTCTCCATCTCCCCTGCGCCTCGAGCATACCTAACCTTATAACCATGATCCTCAAGCTCATCCAGGGTCATACGCACTACAACAGGATCATCTTCTATAAGCAGAACAGTCTTTCCATTCTCAAGTAAACTATCATACATAAAAATCCCCCCTTACTAAAAAGAGAGCTAGAATTATTTATAAAAGTTATGTTTGGGCTTTAAAAAGCTCATTCCTCTAATGCCTTCCCCTGCTTGCATGAGATGCATAGCCCGGTAGTAGGGTCATAGCACCTGTCTCCTACCAAGGCACCGCAATGGCTGCACGAATGTCTTGCTATCTCCTGCTGGCAGAGCAGGCATTGTTTCGGCTGTTGCATGATAATGTTATGCATTTATGGTTTTTAATTGTTTTGGTCGCACATTCACATAGGCTTATATACTTAAACCGAAAACTACCTTTCATGGCAAGATTTGAGCGTCCAAGAGGCCCCCCTAAGAAGGAATCAAAAGGAAGGAGCAATAGTAAAGAAGGTTTCAGAGGCAGCCGAGATTCTGGCAGTTCTGGCGGTAGAGACCGCTTCAGAGGAAATAGAGAATCTCGAGGCCCGGACAGTTTTAGGGGCAGCAGGGATCCGGGGAGAAGAGATAGCTTCAGAGGAAATAGAGATTCAGGGAATGGTTTTGGAGACAGGAGAAGAGAAACAGGAACAAAACTTGAGATGACCAGGGTGACATGCTCTTCCTGCGGCCAGAAGTGCGAAGTCCCTTTCAAGCCCACATCAACAAAGCCAGTATATTGCAGGGAATGCTTTGAGAATGGCGGCAAGGGTAGCAGCAATGATAAGCTCTCTAGCAGGGATCTTGATATAATAAACGAGAAGCTAAACAAGATAATGAAAGCTTTGGATATAGATTAAGAATTCTAAAAAAAGAGCAATAAGCTCTCTTATAAAAAGATAGGATTGAGCTCTTTTGTTGCATGGAACTTATGCAGTTTCTCGTAATAGGCTTCTATCTCTTTCAGGCTCATTGATTTCAGTTCTTCAGCTGTGTGTTTCTTCATTTTTTACCCCCTAATTAGGATGGTAAGACAAGGTTGTTTAATAATCTTTAGAACTGTAAGGGGGTGAATTAGTCATTTTCTGGCAACAGTTATGCTGTAGCCCATATACCTGCTCAGGGAGTATATCCTTAATGAGCCCTTCAGCATATGATTGATATCTTTCCTGTATCTCCAGTATATCGATGGCAGCCTTAATATAGCCTTGAAAGGCTGAAGGCCATTTAACCTTATCTCGCCCAATGATTCTGAGATCCTCAGCTTGTCTTTCTTCTGGTAGGTTATGGTGAATCCTTTAAGATATCTTTTCCAGTCTGATTCAGGGATGCATCCTCCCAGGAAGTCATAGGCAAAGTCTTTTATATCTTTATTCGGCGGCTTGATCCATGTAGTCTCATTCAATCCTAAGTAACCGCCTTTCTTCAATACCCTATGATATTCTTTTATTGATCTTTCTTTGTCCGTAAAGGCTGTAACAGACTCGGAGATTACAGCATCAAAGGAAGAATCTTTGAAATTGAGAGACTCTGCATTCCCCAGTCTTGCGTCGACCCCTCTTGCCTTTGCATGCTGTATGAATCTCTTTGAGATGTCTATACCTATAAGGGTGCAGCCAGTCTTTTTCTTTATGTAATGCGCAGAAGCTCCATTTCCGACCCCTATTATCAGGACTTTAGAATCTTTAGTTATATTGCACTCTTTTATGAGGAGGTCTGTAGATTTTATAGCGCCAGGATGCTTTGTTATGCCTATCTCTTCCTGGATGGCAAAATATGCTGTGGTCATAAGGTTGTGGAAATTTAGGGGGTTTATATTGGTTTTGGCTATCTTCTAAAATAGCATAATGATCCCAAGGATTAGGAAGATCACACCTGCAACTATTGAGAACTTCTCCTGGTCCACATGTTTTATAATAAATCTTCCCAGATAGATTGCAGCTATCGAGAGGAATGTAAGCGCCGCCATAACAGCCAACAATGCAAGGACTGGGTTGTAGGTCATGCCGAACAATCCTGATGCGATCTGTGTCTTATCTCCTAGTTCTGCTATGAGGATTATTATGAATCCTGACAAGAAAGGGTGTTTTAATCTCAGATCTTTTTTGTTCTCCTTCCTGCCCATGAGAATAAAAATCCCTATGCCTATGAAAAGGATTCCTGCTATTAGATTGATAATATCTTTAGGGATCATATCCCCCACATAGTTTCCAGCTATCACTGCAACGCCATCCGCTAACAAGAAAGCCAGGAAGACACCTGCGAGAAGCTGTATATGCTTCTTTGTCTTTGAAGCCAGGATCAGGACCGCTAATTGAGTCTTATCCCCAAGCTCTGCTAATAAGATTGTTATGAACGGGATGATAAAATCCTGCAGCATCTTACTTCTTAGCCTTTATCCCTAACAGGCTTATTATGAATACTATAAGGTACATGATGAATCCGTAGACGCAGGCAGGCACCCCAATGACTGCTGAACATCCTCCCATAGCGCAGGTTTTCTGCACCAGCTCACCATAAGAAAGATATCCTGAGAACAGCATCCCTGCAACAGATATGCCTGTTATTATCTTAAGAGAAATATCCTTTGTCCATTTCTTCATGACAATCACCTCTATGCACCATTGAGATAAAGGATTATTTAAGGGTTTTGGTATAGATCATGAATCTTGAGAAATCCTGCCCTGTTAACAAGGATCACCAATCATCATACATAAAAAATCCAAGCAGTCAAACTTAGTATTGTTATGTTCTCTCTCATCAACATAATCCTTCACAGGCTCTTTTATATAGATATCTGCATACCCTGTCCTAGGGTTCATCTTAGGTTTATCTTCTGAGTCAAATACCTTAAGTAAGAGATGCTCCCGCTCCCATGAATAACCATTCTGTTTTGTTTTTGCAATACCCCAAGTAGCATACCTTGCAATATTTTTTTGATCATCATAAAACCCTTCTCCTGCACAAAGCTCTTGAAGTAGATCTTCAAAAGTCAGCGACATTGCCCTCTCTTTCTCTGCACCTATAAAAGATTTTATAATTGGATTATCTTCGCTTCCTGAAGCCTCTGATTTCAGCATTACAATAAGTATATCATTACCCATACAATCAACCAAGATATTCTGATTAATATAGGTTCACAAAGAATTTCCGGAAATATTTCAGAAGATATTTAAATAAAAAACTATTAAGACACAACATGAAATTTGATGAGATGGAGAAAGACCCAAGAAAGGAGATAATAATATATGTTCTGGTCTGCCTCGGCCTAACCATAATCCCCCTCCTCCTATTGGACCAGTCAGGGATAAGCCTGCCAGACACCCCGATTATATCTATAGGTATAGGGTGCTTTATAGCCTTAGTATATTTCATAGTAAAAGCTAACACCAAAGGGTTCAAGGAAGTAAAAGAAGAGCTTGATAAGATCCCTCCCTTGATAGGGTGAGAGGTAGAAAAAAAGTTTATAACAATATCAGTCGATTCCCCTAACTTCAGGATAAAGCACCATGTAAGATCAAAGAATAACCCCTCAGGGTTTTATATCAGGTTCAAGATGCAGAGCAATATCCGGGTCTGGACCTATTTAGATATGCTCTCTGTAAGTGTAAAAGAGCCCCAAAAAGAGGCTGCAGAGCAGAAGAAGGCCAAGATAGAAGAATTTATCGAGATAAACAAGTTGCGCGGGTTCAAGATAGACTGGATAAAAGACAGGAGGGATGGCGCAGAGTCTGTGCAACAGCCCTGTCAAACGGCATGCCTGTCCCGGCCCTTACTGCCGCCCTCTGTTATTTCGACGGATTCAGGTGTGAAAGGCTGCCTGCAAACCTGCTGCAGTTCGATCCGGTTCATTCGCAGCCGTCGTGTCGCATGGTCGCTGCGCCTGACCTCGATCCCGGCCCGGCCCAGCAGGTGCTGGACCAGCGGCAGCACGTCGGCAACCGCATCGGCGGGCGCATGATGCTCGGCTGTGCCAGCATATTCCTCGGGCCGCGCGAATTGCAGCAGGCGCGCAACGATCTGGCCGATCCTCTGGATCTGCTCGTCCAGCAGCCGGAACTCAGTTTCCGCCAGCTCGGCGCGCTCGTCCATCAGGCTGCGCACGACCTCGAGATTGCCCTGCATCACCGCCAGCGGATTGCTGATCTCGTGCGCCACGCCGGCGGTGATCTCGCCGATGGCGGCCAGCTTCTCGGACATCACCAACTGCTTGGTGGTGGCCTCGAGCCGCCGGTGCGCGGCCTCGAGTTCGCGCGCCGCCTC
>CAYNQH010000108.1:0-4712 GCA_964399255.1 uncultured Methanosarcinales archaeon
TTCAGGGTCTTTTAGATTGAGATCTTTAAGATTTACGATTAAATCGTAGCTTTGAGTAAAATTGCGCTTCTTAGATGCCTTTTTCAGATTTTTGAACGCTTCTATTACTTTATTTTTATCCATAAACTTCACTCCACCCTTCTATTCGCCAAAACCGGCAATAGTTTGCGGGAATTAATCCATTTTAAGTTTTTGCGACAATTTTGAAGAATTAATTTTTTATTTATAAAGCTATCTGATTTGGAAGCACACAATATCAATAAACTCAAGAAAAACAGAGATATTTTGTATCTTATTAGTAGTTACAAATAGAAAAGTTTATATACTGGCGAATACAACTAAGGGTTATGGAATATCTAAAAAAAGCAATCTACACTGCAGGAATTGCTGCTATTCTAACCTTCAGCTCAGGCTGCATAAAGAAGCTTAACTTCCCATACACAGAAGGGATATACCACATAGGTATAGAGAAAGGCGAAGATGGGAAAAACCACCTGTATGTCAGGCCTGAAGAGCCTGAGAGAAGGCAAGACCCTAACACAGGAAAAGAGAAAAGCACAAAAGAGCTAGCACAAGAGGATCTTGACACCCTCCTCGATGTTATCGAGAGAGCCCACATAAAACCTGCAAAGAAAAAGATAGAAGAGCAAAAGAACAGGGTTGAGCATTACAGAAATAAATCTAAAGAAGATTATGACCGCCTTAAGAAAAAAGATGAAGGCCGATAAGGAAATGCTTCAAACAAACTTCTTATCTTTCTTAACATTCTGATAAGGGATCTCACCGAATTCGCATCCATCACATGTCGGATCGAGGTTTATCCAACCGGCACTATCTTTATACTTTTCTAAAGCATCTTCGATATAGATCTGGACATACACATGTTTTGGGATGAACACAAACCTCGTCTGCACACCTATTGCCCTTTCAAGGCTTGCGAGAAGCACTGCCATACCATCACAATCAGCACCCCCTGTAGAGAGAGTCTCAAGCGGAGTCTCGATATACTCATCAGGAGGATCGCCAACATAATCAATATTATCCCTGACAAAATAGAATATCGCCTTTGCCTGGCATATCTCATTGGATCCGCAGCTTCTTGCAGCCACGGTTGCAGCTACCTGCTTGACCTGAGGATTGTTAGGCTCAAGATAAGAGTTATACTGATTCGCAAATACTACCATCTCTTTCTCTGAAGGGAGGGTTATGTTCTTAGGCAGTACCTCTGACAGTTTAGGTATATCTTCCGGCTTGGGTGAAGGGTCAAGCTTGATGGAATAATAAGGTATTATGGTCACTATCATCATAAGGACCATCAACAGAGCTATAAGATATATTAAAGGACCTTTCCTTCCTTCCTCTTCCTCATAATCCTTATGATCCTTGTATTCCATCTTGGCAAGAAATGACCTGTATCTTCAGGATCAATAATCGTTAATCTTATAAATATTTAACTTTTCCAGCAGGTCATGGACGCTCCGAAGCACATAGCGATAATCCTTGATGGGAACAGGAGATATGCGAAGAAGCACGGCCTGAAACCCTGGGAAGGACATAATGCCGGCAAAGAAAATGTGATGAGGCTTCTTGAATGGGCCAAAGAGCTAGGGATACAAGAACTTACGCTTTATACTTTCTCGATGCAGAACTTCAACAGGGTAAAGGATGAAGTCGATCATCTGATGGGCCTTTTTGTAAAAGCATTCAATGATTTCAAGGATGATAAAAGGATTGAGAATGTTAAGATAGATTTTATCGGCAGGACAGAAAGATTCCCTGAAAAGGTAAGGGAAGCCATGGCCAGCCTTATGGAGAAGACCAGGAATAACCAGCCCTACAAAGTCAACTTTGCGATGGCATATGGCGGCAGGGAAGAGGTTACTGATTCTGTAAAGAGGATCGCAGAGAAAGTTAAGGACGGAGAGCTTGATCCTAAAGATATCGATGAAAAAGTTGTGCAGGAAAATCTCTATCTACAAAGCGAACCTGAGCTGGTCATAAGGACTTCTGGCGAGCTAAGGATGTCAAACTTCCTTATATGGCAGGCCAACTATGCTGAACTATACTTCTGTGATAAGATGTGGCCAGAGTTCACAAAACAAGACCTGATAGCAGCAATTGAAGAGTATAAGAACAGGAAGAGAAGGTTCGGCAAGTAAGATCACTTCTTAACAAACAAGGATTCTGCAATAATTTTTGAAAGCTCTTCTTGTCTTTTCTGGAATTGATCTCTCTTCCAAGCATAAAATCCATTATCAAGATCATAATCAACTAGATGTATCCTCGCTTGAAACTCATTCTGGATAAAGTCGGCCGGGACATTATACATATACTTACCAGCATAAAATTTCATAATCTTGATATACTGATAAAAGTTTAATAAGTTATGCAAGAATATATCGAAAATCTTCCGGACCAGAAAGCTATTTAAATAAGATCCCCATAATAGTAAGCATCATGAGAGATCTGCAGACCAACACAGCAATAATCATCGCAGCTATAGTGATCAGCATCTCGATCATAGCAGGACTTTATGGTATATCTCTTGAGAAGAAAAGCGATTACATAACAGTCGGCGGCCAGTCAGAGGTTGTGATAAAGCCAGACAGGGCAATCATATACCTCACAATAACCACCCTTGAAGATACTGCCCAGCAAACACAGGAAGAGAACAACATCCTGGTGGAAAAGGTAAAGAATGCCCTTAAAGAGAAAGGCATAGAAAATGTAGAGACTTCCTCTTACTATCTTAATGAAAGGGTTGATTGGTCTTCTGAAGGGCCAGTACCAAAAGGTTATGAGCTCATGCATACCCTAAAGATTGTGACCGAACTGTCAGAAGCATCAGATGCAATCACAACTTCAGTAGCTAACGGAGTTAACAACGTAGGAAGCATAGAATTTCTCATGTCTACAGAATCTAAGGATATCGCTGTAGCAGAAGCTATGAAACAGGCAACCCTGACTGCAAAAGAGAAGGCAAAGAAAGTTGTTGAAGCCTCCGGATCAAAGCTGGGAAGGACGCTAAAGATTGAAGAAGGAAGTTGGTGGATAATGCCCTCCTCAAGCGCCCCATTCTCAGAGCTGGATATCCCTACTGAATACCAAAGCAACATGATAACTCCTCAGCTGATGGCAGTGCAGGCTAATGTCAATGCAGTCTTTGAAGTCAAGTAAAGATACAAATCAAAGAAATATTAAAGTTTTTTCTCAACAATCTTCCCTTTCTCTTCAGAAAATATCTGTGCTTGAAACTTGTATACCTCATTCTTCAGATCTTTCCAAGCACTCTCAGGAAGCCCTGCTTTCTGGCAGGTCATCTCTAAAGCCCCTTCAACATCGCAGGGATACTCTATGAACACCTGAGGCAACAGAAGGCCTGAATCATACCTCCCTTTGATTATAATCCCATCTTCACCTATCTTTATCCTGCTGAGATAGCCATCTGCATCATCAACCTTGATGAGCTGAGGCACAGTCAGCACAGATATCTCTATCTGGATGTCTTTCAGCTCAGACTGGATTACAGGAGGGAATCTTGGATCATCAAAAGCTGCGGCCCTGGCAGCCTGAAAAACTGCCTCATATAACGGAAGAACAGGTTCTGGAAACCCTATACACCCCCTAAGCCTGCCCTGTTTAGTGAGAGTGACAAACACCCCCTGCTTAGACCCAAATCCTGGCTTATAAGAAGACAGGTCGATCTTTTCTTTAGTAAATGCAGAATTTATAGCAGCCCGGGCAAGCTTGAAAAGCTTACTTGCCTGACTAAGGTTCATTTTAGGTCTTTAGTGAAAGCCTTTTTGACCTTGTCCAGATCTTTCTTAAGCCTCTTAGAAGCCTCAACAAGAGCATCTCTAGGCGATTCCTTACCATCTGTCTCTACAACTAACCTAGGTATGTTCTTTAGAGGATGTTCAATATGATACCCAGAAACCTTAACATGGCTGTCATTCCAAAGCTCTTTCCTTAGCGCATTTGCCAAGGTATGGCTTTCTCCTACCAGATCAGCAACAATCTTGTTTTTTGATTCTTCTACGACTTTGAACTCCATTAAGACCACCTATCAATCAGAAAATAGGGGTGGTTTATAAAGCTTTCCTCATTTAGGAGAGGGATAAATCTTAGAAGACAAGAATTGCCTCTTCTTCTTTTACTACCATCCTCCAGCACCCTACCCTGATACGATGTATCTTACGCTTATGCATGGCATGGGCCTGCTTGATAGGAAAATCAAACTCAAAATAGTTTGTCACAGAAAATCCTGAATCCTTTGATAAGGATTCTATGAAACTCTTTGATGTCGCCTTATGGAATGAATACACCACATCTGATACACCAAAAGCCTTCTCAAGGAAAGGCTTGTCAGCATGCTTCTGCTTAGTTCCAAAAGGAGGGTTCTGTATCACAACATCTACTTCTTCATAAAAATCTTTTACATCCATCGCAAAGAACTCTCCTAAAAGTCCTAATGAAGAAGCATTCTCCTTCGCTATGTCCAGCGAAGCTCTATCCTTATCTATAAAATACACTTTCTTCGCACCAAGCAGCAGAGCGCCTATCCCTAATATCCCAGTTCCACAACCAAGATCTGCAATCACCTTGCCTTCCACATCTCCTAACATGTATGCAGACCAAAGAGCATCTGCTGCTGTCTCAGAATCTGTCGGGTATTGCTCTAATGCAACTGACGGCTTGTCGAATGACTTAAG
>CAYNQH010000109.1:0-1543 GCA_964399255.1 uncultured Methanosarcinales archaeon
CACCAGCCAGTCAAGGGGATATTCTTATCTCGGGCTTATTACAGTCCTATTATTCCTCTTTTCTTTGATGACAAGTTTCAAGAAAGTTTCAAGATTAGTGCTCCTATTTTTATCTTTGCTCTTGATATCCCTTGGTTCTTTAAGGGCATACAAAATATTTTGGGCTCTTCCTCTGCTGAATGCAACATTTAGGATTGACAAGTATATGATGGTTCTTATCGTACTGGTTATAGTCCTGATAACATGCAAGGTCCTTGATAAACCCGCTATAAAAAAGAACAAAATAGAGCATATCCTGCTAACCTGTATTTTTATTGCTGCCATAATTGTGCAGTTCTCTGTAAATTCGCAAATACTAAAAAATAATTTCATAGAACCTCAATCAGCTAATATAAAAGAGGAATACTATCAGACATATTTCATAGGTATGGAAGAAAGGGAAAATATAACCCTCGCGAAAGGCCAGTATTCAAACGTAAAAAAAGGCAGGGGGACTATAAATTGGTATAATGAGTTTATTGGAAAAGAGAACGCCACCCCTAAAATATTTATAAAAGAGGGATTAGCTGTCCAGAACCAAGGATATAAGGGAGAAGCTTATTTTGAGGAAGCAACCAATAATGCAAGCATCATATTTTTTAGCCCAAATAAGATAATAATAAATGTATCTATGGGTGAGCCAGGAATTCTCATAATCAACCAGAATTTCCATGAAGGGTGGACATCAAGCAAGGGCTCTGTAGAAATGTACAATGGCTTGTTAGCAATAAAACTAGAGGATTACGGAAAGCACGCCTTAACACTAAGATACCTGCCAAAAGAGTTTATTCCTGGAGCGTTAGTATCTATACTGAGTTTAATAGGTTTATTTGTGAGAAAGATCTTTGCAGGATTATCTGAAAATAATTAAAGCACTAGGATAGGGCATAAACTTCCCAAATCACCTAAAATTCTTGCATCTCAAACAGACCTCATCAAAAGGGACCTGCAAGTTAGGCAGCCTTTTTATATGCCTTTGCCATATTGCAACTAAACTTTCCTTGTTTATGTTACCGAAAGACATTTCCGTTCCGACAAAACAACAAGGGAGGACAGAACCTTCGGTTTGGATGTCCAGGTATCCTTCAAGCAAATGACAAGGGTTATTAGAGAATGGTATCTTTCCATAAAACCCTTCTGCATAATCCTTCAACATCTCAGAATATCTTGTTCTATTCTCCCTTAACATCTTAATCTTCTGCTCTAAGGGAAGTCTTTTCAAACCTGGAAAAAGAGGTATCAGATTGATTTTAACTCCAGATTCTGCTGCGTAATCTGCTAACTTTGGGAATATCTCAAAATAGTATTCTTCGAACTGTTCATATGTCAGCTTGAGATCATCAAAAGAAAGGCCTCTCTTGCTCTTACCTTCAAAATGGGTCAATGCACTAAAATTAACCCCTGCACCACACTCTTTGGCAAGGTCTATAAGCGCAAAACCCTCTTTATATGTTGTGTTTATGATCGCTGAATGGAAATTTATCTTAATCTTGCCTGAAGAAAA
>CAYNQH010000109.1:1553-4677 GCA_964399255.1 uncultured Methanosarcinales archaeon
CGATTTTTATCTTTTGGGTTATCCCTTCTAAACCCCTATTATCATCATTTTTGGCATCTATAGCAGAGTCTATAGATATCCTTACTTCTTTCAGGCCTGCTGCAACCAATCTCTTGCATAACTCCTCTGTTAAGCCGCTGCCATTAGTGAACAACCTGGTTTTTAACCCTTTGATAGAAGCGTAATTGACTATCTCAACTATATCTGGGTGTAAGGTTGGTTCTCCTCCAGTCAATATCATCATTTTAGCGCCTAAGAAAACCATTTCATCAATTAATCCTCTAGCTTTTTCGAGGGGGATAATGATTTTCTCATTATGATTTTTACACATCTTACAAGAAGCATTGCAATAACCTACAATCCTAAGTTTTACTTTTTTTAATGATTTTTTATTTGAGTGAAGAGAAATTGGGCCCTTTATATTATTGGGCTTGTCCACTACCTCTTCTTTTAGCAGGTTTATCTTTTTTAAGTATTGGGGTACAAACAGAGATCCTTTGATATCTAATGCATATTTCTCTGATTTCTTGTTTAATCTTTCTTTTATCAATGAAGCAAGATTATCTTGGTTAAAGTCATCTGGCAATAGATAATCAAATGGCATCCTCTTTGCGTTTGCTATTTGTTCTGGTTTATCTCTTGGTATAAGTATCCCATTAGCACCAGCCTTAAGAAGCTCTGCAACAGTATTATACCCCGCCATAGTTATCACACAATCCGCAGCATCCATATAATCTAATAGTTTAGGAAGATATCTTACCAAAAATACTGAATCATCAGATTTTCTTTTAATATCATCAAAGGTTTCATCATCCATAAAAGGCCCGACAGATATGATAAACTTAGAATTGTTTATTTTATCTTTTATGCTTATTATCGCATCAACTATCCTGGAACCATCTTTACCCCCGCCAACACTAACCAATATCAGGTTTTCTTCATCCTTCAAAGATAATCTTTTCCTGACCACCCCCCTGTTTTCTACTTCACCACCTTTAACAACATAACCTGTATACACAATCTTATCCTTAAATTCGCTTGAGAAGGGGATCTCATCATCGATTCTTGTAATCCTTGGGTCAGTATGCACAAATATAAGATCAAAATATTGATAAACCAAACTTAGGACCTTCTCTTTGTCAACTTCATGGCCGATTATCCCTCTAAAGCTGGAGATTATCTTCTTACCCTCCTTCTTTGCCTTATCAAGAAGAGGTATCAGCTCAAACTCAAAATGTTTCCTGCCAAAGGGGAAATGCTCAACAAGGACTATATCTGGATTGAAAGAGCTATATTGGTTAATGATGTGCTCTCTTCTTGCTTCCTTGACCTGAAGAGTATCACCTTCTGGAGAAATGATGATCTTCCTATCCGGAGAGTCTACAAGCGGAGGCAGCAGGATAAGACCTACATTTTTTGGCTTGTTAAATCCTTTGAAAATCTGGCCTCCATATAATAAAAGAACTTCATTCTCCTTTGCTAATTCCTCTGCAATATTTGATGTTCTGATCAGATGCCCCATTCCGAATGTGCTCTGGCACCATATAAGGATTTTCATCTAAGCACACCAGCCCATTCTTCAATCTCTCTTGTGGGTTTAAATCTCTCTTGTATAGATTCATACGATTTATCGCCTAATTTGACTCTCAAATCAGGATTCTGATAGAGTTTATTCAAGGCAGATAATATGCCTTCAGAAGAATATTTAGGTATGATAATCCCATTTGATCCGTCTTCTATGATATCATCCATCGCCCCTGCGTCTGTCACGATACATGGCTTTTTGCAGTACATCGCTTCAAGCAATGCATTAGGGCAGCCTTCTGCAATAGAAGGAAGGATAAACACATCGATTAGGTCTAAATAGTTCAAGGTATACTTATGAGGTATCCATCCAGTTATGACAATCTTATCCTGAACACCAGACCCCTGTACCATTTTGATATACTCTGGTTTTTCACTGTCTATAAAATCTCCTATAATCAAGAGTGTTGCTTCATGTTTTTTTGAGAACTCTGCAAATGCTTCAAGAAGGTAGACAAAACCTTTTTTTCTTCTTACTGTGCCTACAAACCCTACGACAAAGCCTTTTAGATTCAGGTCTGCCGGCTTCTTGACAAAAAATTGTCCGGGATTAATCGAGTTAAGTATGACCTTTGATTTTTCTTTGCATGGGATAAAGAAGTCGGCAAGCGATAGTTGTTTTTTACTTACAAAAGTTAGATTATCAACATTGTCTAAGGTCCATTTTATCCTAGGAAACATCATTGGATCGTATATATCCCTATCAATATCATTTCCTCTGGAGCTTGCTATTGATCTCTTATTAAATTTTTTAGCAAGGATAGAGGCAACATAACCGCAAGGATTCAGCCTAAATCCATGAAATATATCAAAATCATATTTCTTATGAATCTCCTCCAAGAAATAAACTATATTTTGCACCTCTTGCGGAGGGCATTGGGTGAGTGAACCTGCATAAGGAGTCATAGTATGCACTGTTAGTCCCTCCCTCTCTTCTGTCTTCACCTCTTTTTTTCCGTTTACAAAATAGTTATCCCTGCCTGAAACGGTGAATATATGGACCTCATTCCCTATGTCCTTAAAGTAGCGTGCAATCCGATTAGAGGCTGACGCTATGCCTCCTATTGACGGAGGAAACTCGAATGTGATAATGCAGATTTTCATCTAAAACCCCCTAAAAAAACCTAAATCTCGACATTTATAAAACTTTCCCTGCAAAATCTGCCATCAGAGGGTCTCTGGCCTTGAAATTCCAGGTATTCAACCTAGCGGCAAACCTTGAGCCTCCCTTGCAGACCTTTAGATATTGGCACCTCTTGCACTCATGAGGCACCAGTTTTAGACCCCTAATATTCTTCATGAACCTGCTGTTCCAGGCTCCTATGATATCCTCAGCTGGTCCTAGGTTCTTATCGATAAAATAGCTTGGTTTTGCATATCCTTTAGGGCTTATTACAAGCCTTGCGTGTCCGTCATCGTACTTCGCTCCTAATGCTATCTGTTTAACCTTCTTAGGGTCATATGCGCAGAACGGAAGGGCGTTCGCGATAGGATATAGCCTGTCTTTCTTCTTCAGCCTTATGAGCTTCTCAGTAAGGAC
>CAYNQH010000110.1:0-4669 GCA_964399255.1 uncultured Methanosarcinales archaeon
GATATAAAAGAGATAAAGCTTATGGACCAGAACAGCACAAAACTAATACCTAACAACCAAGGAAGGTTCGCTGTAAGCGAAGATAAGTCCAGGAACATCCAGCTGATCCATGGAGTAAAAGTTCCTGCAGGGATAGCCCCTGGGGAGTATAGTATAATAGTAGTTACAAAGAGGGATGGAAAGAGCAGGACCAGCCAGCCGAGCAGGCTACAGATAAAGATTATAGGCCGATCACTAGAGGCAGGAAAACAGCAAAAAGCTCTTCCGCCAGGACCTAAAATTTTGGGGCTTCCACCAGGAATAGACATCAAGATTCTCGAGCCAAGCAAAGATGGAGAAGAATTAGAAAATGATCATATCTCATTCAAGGCAGAGATAGAAGGATATTCTGGAAAGGTAGAAGGGTTCAAGCCAGATGCAAAAGGATGGACCAAAGAGATGCTTGATAAGGTAAGGACTATAGCTGTAGAGTGGAGGATAGAGGATCCAGAGACAAATGATCTCCTTGGAACCTTTGGACAGCAGGACTTATCACCTATACTTCCGAAGGAGCTCTCAGTCAAGCTCATGGAAGGCAAGAGTTATACTGTAACGTTCAGTATGCTCACTAATGATAAAGGCGGTTACGAGATCAAGAGAATATTCATGATCAAGGCCACAGGCAGCAGGTCTAAGTATCCTGTATATATAAGCATGGTAAACAGGACTACAGTCCATAATGATATTCAGATAGAGCTTGAAGAAGGCAAGGCTATCCATGTATGGGGATGGATAGATGCACCTAAAGGAGCAGTAAACTATGTATACATGATCAACAGGCATACTATAGGAAGCCCTGCACCATATCTAGGCAACAGGATACAGGTTCCTTGCAAGATAACACCAGATATGCTAGACAATAAAGGGTATGAGGATACATTAAGCCTCATAGCATTAGATGCAAAAGGCAACTCCTTAGGCCAGGCGAATATACAGTTGATAAAAAGGCCTAAAGAGATATCAGGGATAGCTGAAGCTGCAGCTCCTGCAATAGCTTCAAGAAGGCTGAAGTATAGAAAGCTTGTAGAGCATTTCCAGTTTAATATGTACCAGTCTGACAAAGAGATTATTGATGAAGCGATAAAAGCAGGCTGGAAAAAAGGATTCATGAGGAAAGGATGGGACTCAGGAGCATGGACTGAGATGTTCAAAGATGTCATGCAGCTACAATCGATCGACAACAGGCTGAAGACCGCTATAAGAAGCAGGAATTACAGCAATGTTGAGAGCATCAGGAAAGCGAATGATCTAATAGAGACAATAAAGAAAAGGCTAATCCTTAACATAGGCCAAGACCTTGACTTCTTCGGAAGGAATTTCATGAGCCTCCTTGCCCAACAGCAGGGAAGGTTGAAGAAAGATCTGCTGAATGAGATGGCACAATCTGACCATACCAGGAAGATGATCCTGCCTGCATTAGAAAGCTTTGGACGCCAGTTTGGCCAGATAAAAGAAGACTATCTAAAAAGAGGGATTATCAAGATCGATGATATCAACCAACATCTAAGGAGGTATAAGCTTGCAACTGCCCTGCCTCCACAATGGTATTCTGACCCTGCAATAGTCATTGCAATAATGACCTTATTTGAAGAATGGTTCACCCTTAACATAAGGCTTGATCATACATGGTGGGACACCAATAATAAGGATACTATCTTATCGATAGGCGAAAGATGGTTTAACCAGAGGCTTTGGGACAGAGGAGGCCAGCCAGGCTCAAAGAAACTCCTATATGACCTTTTTGTAGCTATGGAGGAAGTTGAGCAGTTCCTTGCAAAGAAAGAGGCTGAGATACCTAGCAAAGCTTCTGTAAGGCAAGGAGCAAGAAAGGATATAGAAGAAGGCATACAGGATGCAATAGACCTAGGATATATCAGCGATCCTGCTGCTAGGAAATACAAAGGCGTAGACCAAAGATACCTCCCAAAAGGCCTTAGGAAGGACTGATTCTGCTGAATTTCAATAAGTTATCTCACCTCTTATAGAGCTATAAAAATCGAAACATTTATATAGTAGTTGTTACTTATAGGTAACAACAATAAGTCAATTTTGAGATTTACCACCTAAAAGCTCTAAAGAGGCAAAAACAGAATATGACACCAAAAAAAGACGATACATTCAACCCATTCAATACAATGGATGAGGATAGTACCGGAAGTTCTGCAAATAGTCAGCCTGATTATCATAGCGCAAAGCCTAAAGAACAATACAACTCAGGAGATGACTCCCAAGGCCCAAACAAAGTAGGCTGGGGATCAAGCCAAGAAGGCGATGAAAGCATAGTTGCAGAATGGGAAAACCAGACTTCTGAATCAGAAAAGTTCAAACCAGACTGGGGCAAGGATTATGAGCCTAAAAATAGCTCAAGCCAGGCACAAGAGGATGATGAGACCCCACCTATAGGCCCTTTAGAAAGAAAGCTTGAAGATAGAAGGATAGAAAATCCCCACAACGATTTTAATGATGATCTTAACATGAAAAGCTGGAGAGAAGATCATTCTGATGCAGCTGAAGCCTCAAATCCATTCCAAGAGGGTTATGACCCTGATTTTGACCAGCCCGCATGGGAGCCAGAATATAAAGAGGATAAAGAAGAAAAGAAAGGCCTCTTCGGCAGGGTAAAAGAATGGTATGGAAGATACTTTGGAGGACAGGAAAAAGAATCTTATTTCAATGAGAAGATAAGCCCTTCAGTAGATCCAGATTCTATCCCTCAAAATATACTCTCAAGAGACGATGCCTCATTCTGGCAGGCAGGTGTCGGTGTTCTAAGAGAAGAAAGATTATATGATGAAAAGGTCATAGGCCCTTCCCTTGACGATGTCACAGCAGACGATTCTTTCCTCACAAAGGACGAGCTAAAGGATGATGATGCAACCCCTAATAAAGCACAAGAAACTTTTGGAGAGATAGAAGATTTCGGGGCCACCTATCAGGATAAGTCCAGGCCTAAGAAAGACATACCCCCAAGATCACCAGACATGCTCGACGATGGGGAAGACACCCAAGACAGCATAGACCTTGATGATATAAGAGGGCCAAAGTCCAGACCTTCACCAGATGAAAGCTCAAAGAAGCCTAAGAGCCAGTCAGAACTGTTCAGAGAAGCTGTAGAACAAGAGACCCAAGGCACCATGCCTGGGATGACAGGCCAGGTCATAGACCCAAGGAGATGGTCAGCAGCAGATGTAGAAGGCTTCCTTAGGGATGAAGCAGGACTGGATTATAATGTAATCAAGCTTGTAGGAAGAGGCGGTTTCGGGCATGTATGGCTGCTTGAGAACGAACAAGGCAAGAGAGCAATAAAACTTCTCCCTTACAAGGTCGATGAGTCCGAATGGAGAGTGATAAGCGAAGCCTTAAGAGAAGGTGCTGTCACGACAGGCCTTAACCATCCTAATATAGTCAAAGCATACCAAAGAGGAAGATTCATAGGAGGAGGAAGAGAAGTGCACTATATCCTTATGGAATACCTCGAAGGCCTTGACATGAAGAAAGTTTATATAAACAGGCCCAGCATAGATGAGCTGCAGGCTCAGAATCCAAGCCTTATCAGGATAATAGAAGATAACGGCCCTGTAAACAGGAGCGTACCTGAAGAGTTAAGGACAGGAAGGATGATAAATCTTGCGAAGAATTTCCAGAGCGCAGGCTCAGGAGTATACCAGCTGCATAGGATCAACCTAGGCTGGTTCGACGGAAAACCATTAAACATCATGATATGCAATGACGGGAATGTCAAGATAATGGACTTTGGTCTTACAAGAGGAGGCACAACTACAGGATCATCTGGAGGAGGAACTCCAAAATACGCTCATGCAGACCAGGTAAGCAAAAAGTTCGTAGACCCTAAAACAGGAAAGGTCAACACACAGCTTGATATATACAGCCTTTCACTCTCACTCCTTGACTGTGCTTTAGGAAGAGACACCGATGTAGGAGATTATATCCAGATAAACCCTACCTGGAGGATAAGAGATCCAGAAAGCTGCATAGAGACCGCAAGAGCAGAGATCCCTGACCCTCTTCTGGTGAAAGTTATAGAGAAAGGTTTGAGCAGCCAGTATCCCAGCGCAAGAGCTATGTGCACAGATCTCCAGAGTGTCGTCAACGCAAACACCCAGTCATATGATCTTGTTCTTAACAGGGCAATAAGCACCGAAAACAAAGGAGATATCAGAAGAGCTATAGCACTTTATGAACAGGCAGCAGGCCTTGCAGAGAATGATCATCAGAAAGGAAAAGCATTCTTCTATCTAGGCAATGCCCAGCTAAATGCAGGTATGGAAGAGGAAGCCGCAGAAGCCCACAAGGTCGCTGCAGAGAAAGACACATCCTATAGAGGTCTTGTCGATAAGATATGGAAAGGCCTTAGGAAGATAATCTAAGTCTTTTATTTATCTTAATTTTTATGGTGTTTTTTAGAGCTGCTACATCATTGTATCGGATACCCTTGGATTATCTATCACCTCTTACCTCACAAAAAGCCTCAAGAAGGCAGAATTATAGGATTAAGAGATTTCCCTACCGAAAAGTTTATATATACTTATTCTTAGTTTTTCAATAATAGAAAGGTCCTTTAAAAGTATGAGGTGATTGTATGGTATTTGAGAAATTAAAGCTTTCATTA
>CAYNQH010000111.1:0-4663 GCA_964399255.1 uncultured Methanosarcinales archaeon
TGAGGATATTAGCCTCAAGGTTGCTGAAGCTATCCAGGATGATGTAAATAAGGGCATAGTAAGGGTAGATAGTTCTCTCATGCAGCAGGTCGGAGTCAGGCCTGGAGATGTCGTAGAGATAAAGGGTGAAAGGAGCACTGTAGCTATAGTTGACAGGGCTTATCCTGCTGATATCGGCCTCAACTTCATAAGGATGGACGGCCTGATAAGGCGTAATGCAAAGACAGGCATAGGCGAGACTGTCCAGGTAAAGAGGGCAGAGATAAAAGAAGCAAAGAAGATTGTCATAGCACCAGCTAGGAAAGGGGTGCAGGTACGGGCGCCTGAAGGATTGTTCAAGCAGGGGCTTCTAGGCCGGGCGATAGTCAAAGGAGATATAGTATCTCTCGGCGGAACAAAGAGGAGAAGGAACACCATGACAGGCAATCCTTTCTTTGATGATGTTTTCTCAATGCTTGATGAGAATGTTATGCCCTTCGGATTCGCAGATATAAAATTTATCGTAGCAGAGACAAACCCTAAACAGGCAGTCATAATAACAGACGCTACTGAAGTAGTGCTCAATCCAGAAGCTGTCGAGATGAAGAAGGAAGAGCTTCCGGTGCCTGATGTAACCTATGAAGATGTTGGCGGACTGGATGATGAGATCAAGAAGGTAAGGGAGATGGTAGAGCTTCCATTGAAGCATCCGGAGATATTTGAAAGGCTTGGTATCGAAGCTCCTAAGGGAGTCCTTTTCCATGGTCCGCCAGGCACAGGAAAGACTCTTCTTGCAAAGGCTGTAGCTAATGAGACCCAGTCCAACTTCATACTTATCAACGGCCCGGAGATAATGAGCAAGTATTACGGCCAGTCAGAAGAGAACCTCAGGAAGAAATTCGAGGATGCTGAAAAGAATTCTCCTTCGATAATATTCATAGATGAGATAGATGCGATAGCATCAAAGAGAGAAGAGACCAAAGGAGAGGTCGAGAAGAGGGTCGTAGCGCAGCTGCTTGCACTCATGGACGGCCTTAAATCAAGAGGAAAGGTAGTCGTAATAGCTGCGACGAACGTCCCTAACTCGCTTGATCCTGCGCTGAGAAGGCCGGGAAGGTTCGACAGGGAGATAGAGATAGGAGTTCCAGGCAAGGAAGGGAGGCTTAAGATACTCAAGATCCATACTAGGAACATGCCTCTGGAGAAGAAGGTCAAGCTTGAAGAGATCTCTGATGTAACCTATGGCTTTGTCGGGGCTGACCTTTCTGCTCTGGCTAAAGAGGCGGCGATGATACTGTTAAGAAGAGTATTCCCTGACCTTAAGCTGAAGGAAGAGGAAGCTGTGCCTCATGACATTCTTGAGAAGCTCCTTATAACACAGAAAGATTTCAAGGAAGCACTTAAAGTAGTAAGGCCCTCTGCTATGAGGGAAGTTTTTGTAGAAGTACCTGATGTTAAATGGGAAGATGTAGGCGGGATGGAAGATGTGAAACAGGAGCTGAAAGAGGCTATCGAATGGCCTTTGAAGAATCCTGGAGCTTTCAAGAGGCTGGGCATAAGGCCTCCTAAAGGGATACTCCTATATGGAGCTCCCGGAACAGGGAAGACGATGCTGGCAAAAGCAGTCGCAACAGAATCTGATGCTAATTTCATCCTAGTGAAAGGCCCTGAGCTCATAAGCATGTGGGTCGGTGAATCTGAAAGAGGCGTAAGAGAGGTCTTCAAGAAGGCAAGACAGACCGCGCCGACGATAATCTTCTTCGACGAGATAGACTCATTAGCGCCAAGGAGAGGGCTGAGCACAGACAATAATGTCGCAGAGCGCGTAGTGAACCAGCTCCTCACAGAGATGGACGGGCTTGAGGACATGCAGGATGTCATGATAATCGCCGCGACAAACAGGCCTGATATGATAGACACCGCCCTCTTGAGGCCTGGAAGGTTCGACAGGATAATACTTGCACCTGCTCCTGATGATGAGACAAGAGAGGAGATATTCCGGGTGCATATCAAGAATATCCCTATAACGATCACAAAAGAGGATCTCGCTAAGATAGAGAAGGACATTAAAGAAAAGAGATCAAAGAAGCAAAGAGCATTTTCTAAGATGGATGGTGATGAGGCTGTAACAGAAGACGATATGAAAGATACTGTAAAAGAGGCTAAGAAAAAATCATCAAAGTCTGCAAAGGCGCCTAAGGAGGATGAATCAAAAGATAGGCTTATATCCTACCTGGGCTCAAAGACAGAAGGTTATGTAGGCGCGGATATAGAGGCAGTGTGCAGGGAGGCAGCTATAGCTGCCCTGAGGAAGGACATAAATGCTAAGACTGTCTCTCTTCCAGATTTCGAGGCAGCGCTTAATAAGGTAAGGCCTTCAGTCACAAAAGAGATAGAAGATGCTTATGAGAGCATCAAGGACAAGTTCAAGTCTGCACGCGCCAAAGAGATGAAAGAAGACAAGCCAAGTTACTTCGGCTGATTTATTCTTATGAATTTAACTCTTTGAAAAAAAAAATTATATTAGAAGAAAAAATTTACTTAAGAACTTCAAAGTTATGCACTGCCTTTGATTCTGCCTGAGCCACAATCTTGCCCTTGCCGTCCTTTATAGTGCACCTGTCATAATCATTGTTCCATACAGCATGCGGGCTGTTCCAGAAAAGCTCTGTATCCATATCCCTCCCACTGCCTGTAAATATAGTCGCTCTCCCCTTCAGGGTAAAACCTTTAGGGAAAGTGTAGATATGCTTCTTGCCAAGGTCTTCAAGAGTCCATCCACCCATCCTGACATTAGATCCTTCGATCATTATCCACTCAGCATTCAGGTTTCCGCCTGTGCCAGGGCTTTCGAACTGTGCAGCTACAATCTTTACATTCCCTTCCTTAAGGGACTTGAAGCTATGCACCCTTTCAGAACGGACCTCGCTTACTATAGCTCCTTTCTCGTTCCTCAATATCGCAACATCTGATATGCTGTTCCATACAGGGAGAGGATTGTTCCAGTGCAAGGTCTTTACAGAGTCTATGCCTTTGCCTGAACATACCCTAACTTTCCCATTGAGGATGAAACCTTTAGGGAAGATGTATGTATGCTTGTTATTATTGTCATGGAGGGTCCAGCCTTCAAGGTTCCCTTTTCCGGATATCTCGACCCATTCTGTGTTGAGGTCTCCCTTCTTAGCCATCTTGAACTGGACTGCAGAGATATGGACCTTATCAGCCTTTGATTCAAGCATTATCCTGTCTGGCAAGGTCTTTTTATCATCCTTTTTTTGAGCTGCCTTAACAGCCTTCTTGACAGATTTATTAAGAGATTTCTTTACATCCTTCTTGACAGTTTTCTTGACAGATCTGTTTACTGAAACCTTCTTAACAGACTTATTCTGGACAGGCTTCTTAGAAACTTTCTTTACATCCTTCTTGACAGTTTTGTTCACCTTTGCCTTCTTGGCACTCTTCTTGGTCACTGCTGTCTTGATATTGCTGCCAGCCTTGACTGCCTTGACCTCTTTTGAGACCCTGGATAGTTCTCTTTCAATCTTTTTTGATGTAGAGCTGATATCTTTTATCTCCTTGGCTCTTTGAGAATCATACTTGACAAGTATATGGACAGCTCTTGATATCTCCATCGTATCTTTCTTGTTCTGGACAAGCACATCCTTGATCTCCTTGAACACAGACTGGAACTGGTCATTCCTTTTTGCCTGCGCAGTCCCTATCTTATTTATCTCATACTTTGTCTCAGCACCATTATTGATGAGAAGAGCTACCTGCTTTGACAGTTTACCTAGTTCCTGCTTATCATGGATCATAGATTTATTTATTGAACCTATAGAATCGCCAAGGCTCATGATAGATATATCCACCTTCCTCAGGTTCTCTGACTGGACCTCTTCCATCTCCTGGCTCATCGAAGAGATCGTCTGCGCAAGGCTCTTTGTCGCCTCAAGCTGGGTGTTAAGCTTCTGGCCGAGCTCATGCAGGGCCTCTTTAAGCTGTGCAGGCTCAGATTCTATAAGGATATTCTTTATCTCATTGATAAGCTTGTAGATTTCCCTTGTATCATACTTCAGATTAGAGAATGAATTGCTTAGAATCGCGTCTAGAATCTCAAATTTCTTATCCAGTTTATCCCCCATCCTAGAGAGCATAAAAACGCTGAAGATATATAAACCTTTCGATTTATTACTACTTTAAAATAAAAAATAAGTATTTATTCTGAGCTGCGGCTAGAGCTATCGGCAGCTTCCTCTGCCCTGTCGTCCATCTTATCTGTGAGGACAAGCAAGCCTAGGCAGAGCCGGTTATCAAGGCTATCAGAGGTATTGTTCACAAGGGTATAATGGTCCATCACTGTACCCCACTCCTTGGATGTAGAGCCTATTATCTTTCCTTTCCCATCCTTTAGAGCTACGCTTCTTGTAAAGGTGAGGAATTCCCCTTCTGACCTCAATGCAATATTGCCCCTATTGTTATAGACATCTACCTTATGCCTCTTTGTAAGGCTGAACATACTTCCGAGGATATCTTGCTCGACCTTGCCAATGACCTTGCCATCACCATCCCATATAGTGCCTTTCATCCCCATAGCAAGAGCGTCTTCCTTGACTTTGGCGATCCGCATCCCGTTATTGCTGTATATGCTGAACTCTGCTCCGAAGCTGAAGGCAAGCTCGTCTAT
>CAYNQH010000112.1:0-4601 GCA_964399255.1 uncultured Methanosarcinales archaeon
AGAAAGACAGGATGGCAACTACAAGAACATACTGCTCATACTTCCTCCCTGTGAAGATAACAGGAGAGAAAAGGCCCCCTCATGATCATTTCAAAGGGGAGTCGAAGATAGACGATAAGGACATCGCGATCATCCAGTCATTGTCAAAGGACTGCAGGAAAAGCACATATGAGATAGCCAAAGATGTAGCGCTTTCTGCCGATGCAGTAGGATATAGGATAAAACAGATGAAACAGGAAGGTGTGATAAGGAATTTTACCATATTGGTAAACATCTCAGCATTAGGCTACAGCTGGTACACCTTCGCATGTCTTGTGAAGAAATTTGACAGGGCAGCGGAGAACAAGTACAGGGAGTTCGTGATGATGCACCCTTACATCCTCAAGGCACTCAGGACATTAGGCGGATGGCAGTTCCTCAGCTGTATTGTGGCTGATACGCCTAAGGCGTTCCATACTACAGTAAAGGACATAAAGAAGGAGTTTGCCGAGGTCATAACTACATACCAGACATGGATAGCATACAAAGAGCATGTATATTCACCTTTCCCTAAGATCATATCCAAAGAGTGGAAGCCTAAAGATCAATGATGTCAGCATCCTTGACAGCATCCTTGACTATCTTGTTGATATCTACCTTTTTCTCTTCTCTTTCAATCAGCTGAAGGTTCGCTTTAGTTACAGGATGCTGAGGGACTGCATTGCAGCAGAGCGAAGCTTCTATAGAAGCTTCATAAGTCCCTATCTCTTTTGCAAGAGTTATCGTCTCTTCCTTATCATTGCAGAGCAAAGGCCGCAATATCTGGACCTTCACGGCAGTATCTGAGACAGTCATATTGTCCAATGTCTGGGAAGCGACCTGGCCGAGATTCTCCCCTGTTATCAGGAATGCGCATCCCTCTTTAGCAGCTATCTTCTCAGAGATCCTGAACATCAGCCTCCTGCATAGTACGCATCTCATGCTGTTGTTGCAGTTCCTCATGAGCTCTGCCTGGTTAACCCCATGCTTTGCGACATATAGCTTTTTTATCCCGAGGAGCCTGCATAATTTCATAGTCTTCTCCTTAGGCTTAGAATCTGTGAAAGGCTCATTGCTGAAATGTATCCCTATTATCTCCAGGCCTTTCTTCTTCATCAGCCATGCGGCTACAGGGCTGTCTATACCTGAAGAGATCAGAGCAAGCGCCTTGACCTTGTCAGTTTTCATCTTAAGAACACCTTTACCCCATCCCTTACTGATTCGGGATTGTAGCCTCCTTCAAGGACTGCGAAATGAGCGTAGGGCTTTATTATCTTCCTTATCTCCTCATAGCTTGCAGTCGTGAGCTTCATCCCTCCTCTGGAGTCAAGATATCCGAAGTCTTTTATGTATGCATCAAACCCTGCGCTAAGCCCTATTATATCAGGTTTGAAATCTTCAATCCTTGGCATCAGCTCCTTATACAGAAGGTCGATATATGCCTCATCATCAGTGCCTTTCTTTAGAGGGAAGTTGAAACAGTTCTTCTTAGGGTGCTTCCCTGTGCCAGGATAATGGTCTGACTGGTGGGTTGAGAAGTAGACTATGCTCTTGTCCCCCATGACTAGAGATTCTGTGCCGTCTCCATGATGAAGGTCAAAATCAAATATGAAGACTTTCTTGCCCTGATATGCAAGATATTTTGCGACGATCGCCATATTATTGAAGATGCAGAATCCTGATGCGCTGTTGGCAGAAGCATGATGTCCTGGAGGCCTTACAAGGGCGAAACCATTCTGCTGAGCTGCCATCAGCGTAGCGCCGACAGCATAGCACGCGACTTCATAGCTTCTTTTTGACGTCTGCGTCTCCTGCTCAAGGTCTTCCCTCATGCTTGAGGCTTCCTTGACCCTTTCTATATACTTGTTGGTATGGACCAGCTTCAGGAACCTTTCCCCGTTCATTATCTCAGTCTCAGGATGACCTTGGAAGTACACGAGCCTCTCAGGATTTTCAGGGTGGTTTCTTGTCCTGTGCTCCAGGAAGATCTTGTTATATATGAGATGCATCGTATCATGTCCTCCCAGCCGAGTATATCCTTTTCGCTATATCTTCCATGTCCTTCATATCCTTATGCTCCTTGAACATGATCTCGCCATGGTTGTGTATTATGATCTCGCCGCCTTCATCTATGACTAGAACTATGGGGGTGTCTGCCACTACCTTGAACTTATCTTTTATCCTGCTGAGGTCCAGCCTGACCTTGCCTATCGGCTTTGCAGAATACCCTGCCTTGGTCTTGCATTTAGCTATTTCAAAATCCATTAAAGGTTAGTTTTGAGGGAAATATTTAAATATATGTGGTTTTCTCATTTATAAACAAACATATCGGATATTGTCTTATATGTATTTATCTTTATATATTGATAGGAAGTATCCACACGGGGGTGTATGAAATATGATAGTAGGATTGGCAATATTGATATCGGTCATCGCTCTTGTTTTTGCAGGGTTTACTGCTGCAAGGATAAGAAAATATGACCCGGGAACTCCTAAGATGCAGGAGATCTCTAAGCTTATAAATACAGGAGCTATGACATTCCTCCACAAGGAGTATAAGATCTTAGCCATATTTATGGTTGTCATGGCAGCAGTTCTATGGTTCTTGATCGATTGGAGGATCTCTGTCTCTTTTGTCTTGGGCGGACTTTTCTCTGCATTGGCAGGAAACATAGGGATGAGGATAGCCACAACCTCAAACTCAAGGACAGCTTTCGCTGCAAAGAAATCCATTGCAGACGGCCTTAAGGTCGCTTTCTCATCAGGTACAGTCATGGGGATGTGTGTTGTAGGCCTAGGACTTCTTGGAGTTAGCGTCCTTTATCTGATATTCGGCGATCCAAATATAATATACGGATTCGGTTTCGGAGCTTCTTCAATAGCTCTTTTCGCAAGGGTAGGTGGAGGAATCTACACAAAAGCAGCAGATGTCGGCGCAGACCTTGTAGGAAAGGTCGAAGCAGGCATCCCAGAAGACGACCCAAGGAATCCTGCAGTCATAGCAGACAATGTAGGGGACAATGTAGGGGACGTAGCTGGTATGGGCGCTGACCTTTTCGAAAGCTATGTCGATTCTATCATCGCAGCGATGGTCATAGGGATCGGTGCTTTTGCAGCATCCCAAGGAGTTATGCTTCCTTTGGCTCTTGCAGCAGCAGGAATAGTTGCAGCTCTTATAGGGAGCTTCTTTGTCAGAGGAGGAAAAGGGAAGATACATACTGCATTGAATATCGGTATCTTCGGATCAGCTGTGATAATGGTGCCTTTCGCATACCTTATCATAGTGAAATACTTTGCCATGGAAATAGGCATATTCTATGCGACCTTATCAGGACTGGCTTCAGGGATAGTCATCGGTCTCTCGACAGAATACTATACCTCAAATGATAGGAAGCCTGCACAGAACATCGCAAAGGCTGCAGAGACAGGACCTGCAACCAACATCATCCATGGTCTTGCTACAGGAATGATAAGCACAGTGATACCTATACTTGCTGTATGCGCAGCGATAATCCTTGCTTATGAGTTCGCAGGATTGTACGGCATCGCGATAGCAGCTGTAGGCATGCTTAGCACACTTGGTATAACCCTTGCGACAGACACATACGGCCCTGTAGCAGACAATGCAGCAGGGATCGCAGAGATGGCAGGCATGGGAAAGGATGTGAGGAAAAGAGCAGAAGCCCTCGACGCAGTAGGCAATACTACAGCAGCGATAGGGAAAGGATTCGCAATAGGCTCAGCAGCCCTTACTGCACTTGCCCTTTTCGTGAGCTATACCCAGGTGACAAAGCTTACAGGCATAGACATATCAAAACCTTATGTTATCGTAGGACTCTTCCTAGGATCGGTCCTTCCGTTCATCTTCTCTGCCCTGACCATGAAAGCAGTAGGAAAAGCTGCTTATGATATGGTTACAGAAGTAAGAAGGCAGTTCAAGAAGATAAAAGGTATAATGACCGGGAAAGGCAAGCCTGACTATGAGAGATGCATAGCAATAAGCACAAACGCTGCATTGAGAGAGATGATCCTGCCAGGACTTCTTGCTGTATTGGTCCCTGTAGTCGTAGGATTGACCCTCGGCGTTGAAGCTTTAGGAGGCCTCCTTGCAGGAGCTACTGCAACAGGATTCCTTCTTGCAGTATTCATGGCTAATGCAGGAGGAGCATGGGACAATGCAAAGAAATACATCGAGGAAGGCAACCTTGGCGGAAAAGGAAGCCCAGCCCATAAGGCAGCAGTTGTAGGCGACACTGTCGGAGACCCTTTCAAGGATACGTCCGGCCCAAGCCTGAACATCCTCATCAAGCTGATGAGCATCGTTGCCTTGGTCTTCGTGCCATTGTTCATGGCTATGGCCAGTTAAGAGAGACATCTTTTTTATTTTATTTTTTTTTAATTATCTGTTTCTTCAAGACTTACTCAATATTTCTTCAATATACTTTCCGGAAATCTTTCAGAATTTTGGGATATCAACATATAAAGGGAAAAAGCGTATAATAGTATATGGCAGAACTTGAAGATATACTATTCCCTGGCAGAAGGGAAGAAAGACAAAGGCAGGAAGCGCGTCAAAGAGGGAG
>CAYNQH010000113.1:0-430 GCA_964399255.1 uncultured Methanosarcinales archaeon
GTTGAACTGCTTTGCCTGCTCTATGCAGTCGTTGCCTGTTATGCTCTCGCCTATGAATATCTTCATGTCAGGCTTGCAGACCCTCACTATCTTCTTCATCTCATCCATAAGGTTAGTGTTTGAATGAAGCCTTCCTGCAGTGTCTATCAGCACTACATCCTTGCTGTGAGATTCTGCATATCTTATCGCATCAAAGCCTACTGCCGCCGGATCAGAGCCGTATTCCTGCTTTATCAGCTTGACACCCAGCTTATTTGCATGCTCCTCAAGCTGCTGTATAGCTGCGGCCCTGAAAGTGTCTGAGGCTGCAATCACCGAAGACATCCCGTTGTTCTGGAGGAGCTTCACGAACTTAGCGATAGTGGTGGTCTTGCCGCTCCCGTTTATGCCTACAAATGCTATCACAAAAGGCTTCTTTGATCTGGCCTTC
>CAYNQH010000113.1:440-4595 GCA_964399255.1 uncultured Methanosarcinales archaeon
TTTTCTACATCAAAAAGCCCCCTTATAGAGCTCTGCAGGGTATTCGCGACTATCTCATCTACCTGGCCCCTAAGGACCTTCTTGTCAACCAGCTCTTCTTTAAGGTCTGCTTTTATCTTCTCTATGACCTCTACAGCTACATTGTTCTCTAGCAGCATTATCTCAAGATCGAAGAAGAGCTCTTCAAATTTTGATTCTGACAAGGCTTTCTTTGTTATGCCTTCCTTAAGCTTCTCGAAGAAACCTTTCTTCTCTGCAGGCTTCTTCTCTTCAGGCTTCTTCTCTGCAGGCTTCTTCTCTGCAGGCTTCTTCTCTTCAGGCTTCTTCTCTGCAGGCTCTTCCTGCAGTGAGTCTTCATCTTTTTTCCTATCCTGTAAAGACAGCCCATCTTGCTTCTCTGCCTTTGAAGGAGGCATTGCTTTCTCTTCTTTTATATCTTGTTTTCTCCCTTCCTTTCTCTCTTCTTTCTTGTCTAGCCTTGCCTCTTCTCCTCTTATTTCGTCAGCTGGACTATCTTCCTTTATATCTTCTTCATTGATATCTTCTTTCTTGGATTCTTTTTCCTTCGTGAATATTCCTTTAAGCTTTCCGAAGAAGCTTTTCTTCTCCTCTTTAGGCTGGACATTAGGCTGCTGCTGCATTTCCTCATCATCAACATCCTCAGGAGAACCTTCAAGGACCATGCCTTCATCTGCAGCTTCCCTCGTCACTGCAGCGTCAACCTTCTGGGCCTTCTTGATCTCCTTGACAGTATCCTTCATATCCTTATCAAGCTGGTCTAATTCCTTCTCTGCTTCAATCTCTCCAGTCTCTTCAAGAACCTCTTCTGCTGCTTCAGCCTCAAGCTCAAGCTCTTCCTGATCTTCCTCAACAGCATCTAATGTGTCTTTCTTTGATCCTGGCTTCTGAGGCTTTGCCTTCTGATGCTCTTTCGGCTTTGAGCGTGATTCAGAAATCTTTCCTTTCTTGTCTTCTTTACGCTTATCTTCTTCCTTTTCTGCCTTTTTAGAATCCTCTTTCTTGCCTTTGGCAGATCCCTTCTCCTGCTTTTTCTGCGCTGAAGGATCCTTTCCTTTCTTGTCTTCTTTTCGCTTATCTTCTTTCTTATCTTCTTTTATCTCTTCTGCACTCTTATCAACCTCTTTGGTGAAATGAGATACAGCCTGCTTCAGTTTTTCCTTGAGAAAATTGAACATTTTGCCCTAAAATATCCTCCGTCAGTTCTTAAATCCATCTTTTCGCCTGTCTTTCTCAGTCTGATAACAGCACGAGCCATGACTATTTCACCATAGCCTGGAGCTCTTTCTCGATCTCTACTGCATTCCTCTCGAACTCCTGCAGCTGCATGGTCAGATGATCCTTATATTTCTCTATCTCAACAACCTGAGCCCCTATCATCTCCTTGGTCTCTGTGTTGCTCTTCTCAACAGCTACATTTGAACCTACATTTATTATCAGCCTGTCGCTCTCTTTTATGTCAGCCTTAACGAATATCCCATTGCTTACAGGGACAAGTATCTCAGTGCCTTTCTTTACATCCTTCAGGTCATCAAGAGCCTCTCCCACGCTCTTCAGCTCTGCGAGCTGGGCTTCCATCTTCTCTATATGCTGCTGGATCTGCTTTATCTGAGAAACTATCATCTGCAGCTCCATATATCTCTCCTGGAGCATCCTTTCTTTTTCTTTCTCTACCATAATACTACCTCATCAATATTATCAAATACAAATCATATATACGGACCAATCTTCAGACTGACCTTAGGACCTATCTTCGGACCGATCTTAAGGTCACTCTCCAGATACGATCACTCATAGGTTTATGAATCCTAAGGCTTCGTCAGCATTAGTTATCTCAGGGCCTCCGCTCTGGTCTCCGATAACAAAACCCTTATCGTTGCATAAAACTCCTGATTTTATGAATGGGTTTCCCATATTGACAGTGCCGGTTATGCAGTTAAGGCCTAAAAGCCCTTTTATCTCTTTCTCTTCAGCTTTGGTTATATCCTGATGTACAAGGCATCCTTTGCTGTTTAGGACTGCAAGTGAGCCTACGATATTTAGGTCTGCTATGACCCCGGGGTGTAGAGTTACATCAAGAGCCTGCCTTATCTGTTTCTTTACATTTGCTGAGAAATCAGGGTTTGCAAGGCAGCCTTTATCGTTGCAGAGCAGGTTATTGCCCAAAGCTGTCAGGTCTGTCTTGATTATAGTATGCTTGATACCAAGCTTGTTTAGCTCTTCTATCTCATCATCAAATGCTATATGCGGGACGAGGAGCATCTTTGAATTGCCTGCAAGGAACACCCCTAGTAATGAGGTTCCGCATATATTGATTCGGTGCACTGGGACTTTCAGGGCTTGCCCTATCTTCTCTGCCCGGCTCTCAGGGACTTCCTTGCCGACAAGGCAATAATCATTATTGCAGTCCCCCACAAGGCCGAGGTTTGGATTTCCATTGATATTTGTCGTTAAGATGTGCATATCTTAGGAGGAATAAGCTAGTATTTAAAAAGGTTGAGCATATTATAATCATCACTTTGAAGTAACAAAATTAGAAAGATTTATAAATGGAAAGAGTCTACCAGAATAAGAATTAGGGGGTTTTGCAAAGCTCATAGCAGTTTGATGGCTATAGTCTTAGCTTGTAGGCTATAACAGCCCAAGAGAAGCAGGCAAAGCACTTCCTGGACAGACTCATAAAATGACCCGTAAAAAGAATATCCTACTTGAGAACATAGCTGAGACAGGCAGATGGATGAAAGGACTGTCAAAAAAGGCTTGGGCAGGGATAATACTCGCTTCTTTTGTTAACTACACTGCCTTATTCAATTTCTACGAAATGAAAAGGACAGGAGAGGGGACAAGAAGTTCCAACTCGTCGGCAGAGAGAAAAAGAGAAGAACGGCTTTCTGAACTTAGGGAAAGGATCGCAAGATCAGAAGATGGCGAAGACATCTGGGTCGTAGGATCAGGAGAGCCCCTTAGGGTAAGGGAATATTTCACCTCCCTCGACAGCATAGTTGATGACACAGGCTCAGATCTTCCGGAAGAGGTAAGAGAATGGATAGAGCATGTCAACGACTCTCCAAATGTAGAGAACGCATTCTATATGGGCGAACTTAAGATCGTAGATGTATCAGAAGGATCAAGGTTCAAATGGAGAAGGAAGAGGCATTCAACAGATTATATAATCATACATTCAACAAACAACAGGAACGGATGCAACAGCCTTAACGAGGTTAAGTATATCGTCAAACATTCCTCCAAAGGGATCCACTTTGAGGTTGGAAGAGACGGAACCATCTACAGGACATTCAATGAAGCTTACAGAGGCAACCATGCAGGCAAGAGCATGTGGGACGGCAAGACCCATATGAGCGATTCCTCAATAGGCATAGAACTTGTAGGCCAGTCTTTCGCCCAATGCGATGGCAAATACTACTTCACGCCTGCGCAGTATGCATCTTTAGGCCTTCTGCTGCGCTACCTGACAGATAAGTACAAGATACCTGAAGAGAACATCTTAGGACATGATCAGGTAGCATACGCCAATAATAGCAGAGGAAGAAAACCTGATCCCGGACCTCACTTCGCATGGAGCCAGCTGGGGATAAGGCATTTCACAGGGGACCCTGATGTTGCCGCAGGAAGGCTGAACCCTGGAAGGCAGATAACAAGAGAAGAGGAATATGTAGAGTTTGCCATGGCAGACATGAAAGAAGAAGAGACATTAGACAGGTGGTTCAACGGTTTCAGGATAATAGATACCAATGAGGATGATTCAGAATTCGTGACTATCAAGCCTAAGAACGGGCCCGAGGTCAGAGGGATCGTCGTCGGAGATTATTTCTATCCTATAGGAGAATGGAAAGAAGAGGATAAGGCTCCAAAGGTATTTGTCGAGATCACAGAAGATAACAGGAACACAAAGATCTTAGGGATACCGGCATATCAATTCTCACAGCAGAAACCTGAAAGGTATCCTAGATATGCATCGATCTCTCCTAAGATACTCCAGAAGCTTGAAAAGGTAATTGAAGAGCTTGAGACAAGAGGATATAACGCAGAGGGTTTCTCTCTAGAAAGCGGATTCAGATCCCCCTGGTATCAAGAGACTTATGGTATAGGGGTAGAAGAGTCTGCCCATCTATATGG
>CAYNQH010000114.1:0-4582 GCA_964399255.1 uncultured Methanosarcinales archaeon
CTTCGCAGCATCAAACCTTTCAGCCAGCTTGGCTGCTTCAGCCCTCATAGCCTTAGTCTCATTAAGCTTAGGTATATAGGTTTCCCTGAAAAACATATTCAGCGCCCCTGTATCCTTAACATTAGGGACCATATACTTTAGGAGTTCTATGAATGCGCTCTCAAAAGCAGTGTACTGCTTCCTGGATGACCTCTCTTTCACAGACATCAGCATGTTTGCAAGGTCAGGAGAAAGCTCTTTTGCCTGTATCTCAAGCCCTTCCTTAAAGCTCGCTCTCTGCTCTTCATCGAGAAGCATCTTAGCCTCTTGATAGAATGATTTCATAGTATCTTTATACTGGCCGAACCAGAAGTCAGAACTAAGCAGCTCTTCCAGTTTCTTTTCAACTTTATTCCTTTTCCATGATTCAAACATTGTTACCACCCCTGTTGTATAATACATCATAAGCAATATTGTATCATATTGAGACTCTCTGGTATATAAACCTTTCTATTTTTTACTACCTATATGTAGTAAAAATAACTCAAAAAGCGTTTAAAGCCGTAAGAAGATTTAAAACAACTAGTACAATGAGGCAGGAAAAATATGAAAATAGGATAGAAGAGATATTTTCAATATTGTAAATAATATAAATAAATGATTATTGATATTTCTCTTTGTCAAGAATCATCTATGTTTGACTTCCATGATAGCATCATACACCTAAGCAGGTAGATTGTTATGACACATATACAATTACAATAGAATATATGCCCTATACTCAATAAAATATATAAACAAAAGACCCAAATCATCATATATGAAGATAATAGCTGACCTTCACATACATGGCAGGCATTCAAGAGGCTGCTCAAAAGATCTTGACATAGCGAACCTGGAGAAGTATGCGAGGATAAAAGGAGTCTCGCTTCTTGGCACAGGGGACTTCACGCACCCTGGATGGATCAAAGAGATAAGATCAAACCTCAAAGAGGAAGAAGGCATACTGAAGACAAGAAGCGGATTCTCATTCATGCTGCAGACAGAGATCTCATTGGTATATTCTCAGGATAACAAAGGAAGACGGGTGCATAATGTCGTGCTGGCTCCAAGCATCGAGGTAGCAGAACAGATAACAGATGCTCTGAAAAAAAGGGGCAGGGTAGATTATGACGGAAGGCCAATATTCCACATAACCTGCCCTGAATTTGTCGAGATGATGATGCAGATAAGCAAGGATATCGAGGTTATACCTGCGCATATCTGGACACCCTGGTTCTCATTGTTCGGATCAAAATCAGGATTTGACTCTGTAAAAGAATGCTTCCAGGACCAGACAAGGAATATCCATGCTCTCGAGACAGGACTATCAAGCGATCCCGGCATGAACTGGAGGCTCAGCCAGCTTGATGATTATGCAATGGTGTCTTTCTCTGACCTCCACTCATACTGGCCGTGGAGGATAGGAAGAGAAGCAACTATATTTGAGACAGACCTCACATATAAGAAGATAATAAATGCTATCAGGACAAAGGAAGGCATAAAGATGACGATAGAGGTGGACCCTGCATACGGCAAGTATCATGAAGACGGCCATAGGGCATGCAACATCTGCATGACACCAGAAGAATCAAAGAAGCATAACAACATCTGCCCTGTATGCAGAAAGCCTTTGATTATTGGCGTGCATCACCGTATTGAAGAGCTTGCTGACAGGCCGCAAGGTTTCAAGCCTAAAGGGGCCATCCCTTTCAAGAGGATAATACCCCTATCAGAGATACTTGCAGGGGTGATGAAGAAAGGGATAGCCACTAAATCAATATGGGCTGAGTATCACACAATATTAAAGCTAGGCAGCGAGATGGATATCCTGCTCGCAACACCTTATGAAGAGCTTGCCAGATCGACAGATGAGAGGATTGCAAAGGAGATAATCAACAATAGGAAAGGGAATATAAAGATCAACCCGGGTTATGACGGAGAGTACGGGTATCCAATATTCGAAGGGATCGACAACGCCTGCCAGGTAAAGAAGGATAAAAAGAGCAAGATCATAGAGGAAGATATATCGATCCAAAAGCAGAGCAGTAACAAGAAGCAGAAAAGCCTTGATGAGTTCTGATAATCATTAAGAATTTGTAAATGAACAGGATATTTCTTTAAAAAAAATTTTAGCTCCCTTGTGGGGGAGCAAACAAGAATTATTTATTTCTTCTTCTTAGCAACTTTCTTCTTTGCTACTTTCTTCTTTGCAACTTTCTTCTTTGCTACTTTCTTCTTTGCCAATTGAGTCACCTCTCAAATTTTTTTGATTTGTGTTTCAAAAACACAATTAATACATTCTAAATAAAATTCCTTTAAATACTTTTCGGTTTTTAGTGTGAAGAAAAAGAAAAATTAAAAAAAATTTTAACATGATCCGGGGAAAAATAATCGTCATCAAAAAAAAATCTATCACGCAATATAATATAAGAAAAGATAAGAAAAGATAAAAAAGAACAGCCCATCTTTATCATATTATTTGCCAAATATTGTTTTACCGACGGAGAATTTATGAATCAACGATCCTTGATCAGCGATAAGATTTATCATAAATAAGATTTGATCCATGATCATGCCGGCTTTTTCCAATATTTTATATGATATTTGATGACTTTGCAGTGATTCTTCAGTAAAGCATCATAGTCAGGCATATTTCTGAAAAAAAATAAAAATAAAAACAATAAACAATGCAAGAAGAAAAAAGCAACATATCAAAGAAGATGATTATATAATGCAATGAGAGAAACAGGTCAAAACAATCCAAGAAGATATCAAGAAGATATCAAAAAAAATATCAGAAAGAAAAATATTGAAAGAGCAACATTTTATTGCTTCATAACGATAAAAGGATTAAAAGAAATAAGAAGGATAAAAAGATAAGAAGGGCATAAGAAGATATGATACTAATATATAGATGGAGATAGAACAAAGAAAATGAAATATATCAGAAAAATAGTATGATCAGATCAGAAATCATCAAAGTCTTCAAGATTCTTAAGATATCCTCTGTCTCTCAACCAGTTAACCTGCATAGGCTTATACTTGAGCATTATATCTCCTTTATCATCTCCCGAGAACTCCCAGGGCTCAACTATGACAGTATCTCCTTCCCTTACCCAAAGGGTCCTTGTAAGCCTTCCAGGGATCCTGCATACCCTTGTCTTCCCGTCAAGGCATCTTACTCTCATCCTGCTGGCGCCAAGTCGCTGCTCAACTATCCCTAATGTCTGCCTACCCTTCGGCAGCCTTACCCTGGATATGTCTTTCTCGATCTGTTCCTGCCTTGCCAGTTCTTCTTTTTTCTTACTCATGGATTTAGAACAAACTTTAAAGAGTTTATAAGCCTTTTGGTAGAACAACCTAAAAATTTAAATAAAGAGAAAAAGTAATCAGGACAAAATGAGGCTTAATCTTCCAAAACAGAAAGTGTTCACCGGTCCGGCTTTGGTCTGGAAAAGGATGCTTGCTTTCCTGATCGATATAATCATACTTGAGTTCATAGTTTTTTCACCATTCAGCAGCCTGATGCAGCAGATATTCGGAGGAGGCAAATTTTCCCTGTCTAAATACAGCTACATAGCAGGCAGTCCTGAAAAGATGCAGGCCATGATTCTTATCGCTCTTTTCGCCACACTCCTTGCGCTGATCTACTTTTCAGTCATAGAATACAAGCTTAACCAGACACCAGGCAAGATAATAATGGGGATATATATAATATCATCCAGCAGGGATCTCAGATATTGGCAGTGCCTAGTAAGGTCATTGTTCATAATACCTATCTTCCCATTCATACTGCTCTGGGTAATAGACCCTATATATGCATTGTTCAATAAGGACAACCAGCGCCTTTTTGAGCTTTTGAGCAAGACAAAGGTAGTGGAAAGGTTCATAGGCTTATAGATACCTAAACAAAAATAAACAGTATAATTTTAGGGAATCAGTATAATATCCTAGTCTATAAAAAAATAAGGTGGTATAATGAAACAGGAAATCAACCAGAAAAACAGATGGGTCACAATACTTATAGTTGTAATAATCTTATGGATCGCCGGCAGCATAATCGCAGGCATCATAAGCATATTTGCAGGAACAGAACCTGAACTGATAGGGGATGGCAACGTAGCGCTGATAAGGGTGACAGGAGTTATAACAGGCGATAAGAGCCCTGCGCTCTTCGGCGAGTCAAATGCTGTCTCTCCTGATATAATCAAACTTATCGAGAAGGCAGACAAGAATCCTGATATAAAAGCGGTTATATTTGAGATAAACTCCCCTGGAGGCAGCGCAGTCGCTTCTGAAGAGATAGCTCATGCGATAACCAAGCTTAATAAGACCAGCGTGTCAGTTATACGCGAAGTAGGAGCATCAGGAGCATATTGGATAGCAAGCTCAACAGACTATATTATAGCAAACAGGATGTCGATAACCGGAAGCGTAGGTGTGATCGCATCATACCTTGAGTTTTCCGGATTCCTCGACAGGTATAATATAACATATCAGCGTATGGTCGCAGGAAAATACAAAGAAATAGGTTCTCCACTAAGGAAGATGACCCCTCAGG
>CAYNQH010000115.1:0-593 GCA_964399255.1 uncultured Methanosarcinales archaeon
GGCACAGATACCTCTCTCCAGACAAAATCAGGAGGCATACCTGAAAACCTATGGGACAATAAAGCAAGGGCAGATATCGCGACAAAAGTCAACGCAGACATTTCTATAAGGCTGCACTCTGATGCTTTTACCACCTCAGGAGGTGATTCTGACGGGTTCTATTTCATATACCCTGTTGCTGAGAAGCCCTGCACCAGCTGTGAAGCAGGCAAGACAGGGCCTTCACCTGAAGTAGCTGAACAGAGCAAAAAGGCAGCAGAGATCATGAGCCGCAAGCTTACAGGTATAATACCTAAGAAGAAGGAGCCATGCACTGATCCTGCCTGCACTCCAGGCGATGGGAACTTATTATTCTCTGTCTATTCAACTACACCTTCTGTTGTCATAGAACATTATAACCATAACAACAAAGCATTATACCAAAAGTGGAAGAACAATGAAGGAGGGATACAGGACAAGGCAGCCCAGGGACTCGCTGAGGGTATCATAGAATATCTCAGCACAAAAGAGCAGGCACCTCCGCCTTCTCCAGCTGCAAGCCCGACGGCCGCGGCAGTTATGAATCCTACAGGATTTGCTGCAGCAAGCAGCCC
>CAYNQH010000115.1:603-4507 GCA_964399255.1 uncultured Methanosarcinales archaeon
ACCATCTGGAAATGTTGAGTATAAATCTGAGTCTGGCTATAGGCATCTTGTTCTGAACAGACAGGATTATGAAGTAAGGATAATCACTGCATCGACACTTTTTGGAAAAGGCTCAGAAAAATTTGAAGTCTATGCAAACAAGCTGAAAGAACAGGGAGCTATAGCTGTCTTCAATGCAGGGTTTATGGAAGGCCCTTCAGGGTATCCAACTTCAGAACCTCTTAATATTGTAGTAGAGAATAATATACTTAAGAGCACAAAGAAAGGCAGCAATAATCATAACGGCCTTCTTATTGCTAACGGCAATAATCTTGAGCTGAGGCAGATAGACCATTCAGATCCTCTCTTTTCCCAGGCTGTCGGAAGCAAGGTTGAAGGCATGCAATATGCCCTTCAAGGCCCGAAGTACATCTTCCACGGGACTGCTGTTACCTCTACAGATAGCGACAAGTTCACCAGGAGCTCTATATCTTTCGCATGTAACGACGATAAGATCGTGATCCTGCAGTCTTCCATAGAGATACTTACAAATGCCCTTAAGGAAAAGATAACAAGAGAGTACGGCTGCAAGGAAACCTTGGGCCTTGATGGAGGAGGCTCTATAGCATTCTGGTATGACGGCAAGACATATAAGAACACTCCAAGAGCCCTTCCTGAAGTGCTAGCCATATTCCCTAAAGGGGCTGCTTCTGCAGGCTCTCCAGACTCTGCCGAGTCAAAGCCTAAATCCTCCTTTGTAGTTGTCAGCGATGTCCATGAAGGCCAATCATACAGCACAGACGAGCTCGTGAAATCCATAAAGAACATAAACCCTGATTTCGTTGTCATCAACGGAGACCTTATAATGAAGGGCGGCAAGAAATGCGGAGAAATCGCGTCAGATTCAGACAAGAAGCCTGCATGCTATAAGACATTCTATGACAAGTTCAAGAGCCTTGGCAAGGAGGTTATAGTCACTCCAGGAAACCATGACTATCCAGAATCCCTTGACTTCTTCAAGAGCGGAGTAGTAAAGACTATAGGGGATACAGCATTGGTATCTATCGATTATAAGAAGATAAGCTCTTTTACAACAGATATCTCTGCTTATAAGAATGTCATTATATTTTCCCATACGCCTATGGTAGACTATCCAGACTACAAGGATCTATACAAACTGTCTGACTCTTTTAGCACAGAGCTCAAGAAGCTCAACGGCAAATGCGCATTGATATCAGGTCACAGCCATGTATACTCGACTAAAGTTGATCCTGATTCAGGATGCATAGGGATAGGAGACGGCAATGCAGGAGGGGATAAGAGAGCAGGCCAGGACGTTAGCTATACCCTTGTCCAGATCTATGATAAAGGATTCAAGATATGTCCTATAAAGAAAGCCAACGGTTTCAAGCTCTCAGATCCTGACTGCTCCACAATAGGGGACGTGTCTGCATCTCCAGGCACTTCAGCCTCAACATCCTCTGTCAACAGCGGAGGCGAGATATATCCTTCATTAACTATAGAGACAAGAGGTGGAGCGCTTATGTTGAGCAAAAGATTTTATGTCCTCTATAGGGAAGGAGGCAGATCGCTTCCAGGGATCCTTGAACTGGATGTGATAGTGCCTAGCGAATAGGCATTGATTTAGGGATGGCAGGTATGATGAGCAAGAAATACCAGAATGAAACAATGGTATTTGAGATGAAGGAAATTGATAAGATATTCAGGAGAGGGAAAAAGAGAGGTTTCATAGCAGCAGGGCCTATGGATATCTATGCTATGGTCTTCTTCATACTTGTAGTGATAGTATTCTCTATAATATTCGGCGTAGCAAGCCTCCAGAAGAGAGGAGGTTCTGCATTGGCAGGCATGATACTTGAGCAGGAGATAGTGCTTGACGGAAACCTGATGCTCTCAAGCTATCTCAAGACCCCTGTAGAATATGAGAAAAGGACTTATACCTTAGGAGAGTTCATATCTCTAGGAGAGGATATGTCAGAAACCGATTTTACTGCAGCAGTTACAGCCCTCAGTTCAGATGTGCTGAACCCTTTTATAGGCTCAGACAATTGGGTTTTGAAGATAGTCTACCCTGGAGGTAGGACAGTGCATATCAACAGGGACCTTTGGGAAGCTACAAAGCTTGTTGCAGACCAGCTATGGGAAGGTGTCAAATCCTCTTTTACAGGAGACAATAGCAATGTAGGAGGCTATGCTGCCGGCTGGACAAAGATCCCGAGCAAGAACTCCGGGCTTATAGAGGTCTACTTTGCAGTATATGGCATGACCAGCTATGTTGCAGATGTAGTAATTGCAGGAGGGCCAGGCACATCAGGCACATCTGGAACTTCATCTTCAAGCATATCTCCAGGCAAGCTAAATCCTGTAAGCATAGCAGGATGCGATATAATGGTGCCTGACACCAACAGCAAATCTATAGGGAGGGTGAGCTCAGGAAGGCTTGAGAACGCGGCAGAGATGCCTCTTGAAGGAGAGGGTTATACAATGAGAAGCCTTGCAAGGAGCAGGAAGTCTTATTATGGCACTGTTGAGATGGTTAAGATGCTCCTTGCAGGCGCGTGCTTCATGAAGAAGAACTATGATACTAAGCTAAACATAGGGGATATGAGCCAGAAAGATGGAGGCAGATGCTGCAGGTGCATGGTGAGCTCAGGATGCAGGGACTGCAACCATCAGACTCACCAGAATGGAAGGAGCGTAGACATGTGCCTTTTCTATAATCAGGACGGAAAGGTCAAATGCGACCTTATCGCTTTGTCAAGCGATGGTTATGGTAGTGGAACTCCTCTGCCAAAGTGGGATCCTAGACCTAACTATGAATATGTCAAGTTTATCGTGACGAACTTTGAGGTCAAAGAGGTGCTTCTTGACAAGGCATTGCAGAAATCGATAATATCATGGGCTGAAGCGAACGATCCTGACAAGGCTGCTGTTAGCAAGGTAAAAGCATCTTTCAGGCATGTGAACGGCCACCATAACCATTTTCACATAGACATCAAGTGCGCAGCTGATGACAAGCCAGAATGTATACACTAAAAAGATAGAGAAGATGGAAGGGAAAAATATCAGGACAAGGATAAAAAGACTGCTGTTTGGAGAGATAATCATAGCTCTTATCATATCTCTCCTTGCGGCATCATCGCTCTCCTCAAATGTAGAGGCAAAGAATTATCTCTTCATCAATTTCACAGAAGATTATAAGATAGGGGATATAAAAATTGTAGAGGACAACTACTTCTATTTCAAGATGATGGATCATCTTCCTGAAGGAGAGAATGAGATGATCCCTGCAAGGATATATGATATATATGATAATATCCTTTATGATTTTTCTGTAGTTCCTGGCAATATTAACTTCCTTGATATAGGGGAGGATTCATCAGAGGCTCGGAGAGTTAGGGTATTCAGGTCAGATATCCTTGAGGCAGCATGGGAAGAGTTCGAGCCTAAGGTTGTAGAGATGAACTCTCCAGGCCATAAGGTCGAGCTAGGAGAAGGATTCCAAGATTCTTCGCTTAAGGATTACCCCTGCTATACATATTATGGCCTTTCATTATGCCTTCCAGGGCAATGCACAGGAAAGCTGCTTGAGATCCCGGAAGATCCTGGCGCATACTGCTGCCAAGGAAGATGCGAGATGCCTGTCAAGGAGCTTCAGGAATTGGTATCAAGAGAGGATTTCTTCGTATATGGAGATTTCAGCGATGCAACAGAGGAAAGGCAGGTAGAGAAAGATATCCTCAACCAGGAGATAATATTATGCAATGATAATGATATCTGCGAGCCATGCACAGGACCAGGATGTATAGTATCAGAGAACTATCTTACCTGCCTTGACTGCAATTCAGGATCGGCAGACAGGTATTGCGACCTTGTGCAGGATGGAATATGCGACCCTGACTGG
>CAYNQH010000116.1:0-4497 GCA_964399255.1 uncultured Methanosarcinales archaeon
TGCTCTCAGGACGCCAAGAACAACAGGGCCTTTGCGCAGACTTATCAACAAGATTCAAGATGTTTACAGGAACATCAGAGAAAAAACTCATGAGATGGATATGAAAGTAAGAGGAGCATCAAAAGCTGCCTACTCAGCAGAGGTGCAATAATTTTTATAATATTTTTAGGCATATAATCTTCTTTAACAAACACGATAAGAATCAAAATGACAGACCCTGATATTTTTGGGATGATAATAGAAGGCGCAAGATTAGGGGCAGAATTTGCAGCTATCTGCGGAGCTTATTATTTCAGCGGGCTCATCGGATTACAGGCTCTTTCTCACCCTCCATTTCAGAAGCTAATAAAAGATCAAGAAGAGCTCGAAAATGTAGTTTGTGAAGAAGCAGAAAAAATAGGATTAGACCCTTCCAAGATAAAGCTGATATATGGCCAAGAATCCCAGATAAGAGGGGATGGAGAAGGGTACGAACTTTATCTAAACAAAAGTGAGACAACAAGAAAATTAATAAAACATGAGCTATGCCATGCAGTGAACGACTGCCATCATCGTTATACTCACTCAAGATATTTTTTGGTTGCAGAACCAAGAGCAACATTATATGGAACGATTGGGATAAAAATTTTATGGGATACAAATGCTAAAGATGCAGCATTAAAGGTGATAACATGAAAAGACTAGGGATGACAGGATTAGCATTGACAGTAATGATGAGCTTTGGATGCCAACCTCAGCCATTATATGAGAGCTGTACTATAACAGGAACGCCGAAGAGCTGGACTGCATATATGGATAAAGGAAAGATGGTTGCGCTCAGAGGCACAGAGATCAGAGAGAACAACCTATGCTTCTACGCCCCAGGCTACGAAAGGCTCTGCGAGCTCAGGCAGTCTTATCCCCTGAGCGAAGGCATGAAGGAAGCCATGCAGGCAAAGATAGATGCAGAGAAGAAGCTCGACAGCGAGATAGAGAAAGCGCTGAAGAACAAGCAATCAAAATAATCCTGTCTTAATTTTTTCTTATTCCCATTCTGTCGTGCCAGGCGGCTTTGACGTAAGGTCATAGACAACTTTTGATATGTTTGGGACCTGGAGAAGAATCTGCTCCACCATCCTATCTAAGGCAATTTCAGGAATATCCCTTTTAGGTACTGCAGGAACACCGGTCATGAAATCATTTGTGATAAATGTCCTTATCGCAATAGAATGTTTTCCTGGAACTCCAAAGTTTGCAGGGAAGGAGATGACAGGCACCTGGCTTAGCTTCCTGATAAGATCATATTCAAGAAGGGTCTGATTGACAATATCATCTGCCAGCTGCAGCTGATGAATCACATCCTGCGTCAACTTTGTTTCTGTTATCTCTTTTATAGGGCCTTCAACCTTATCTCCAAACAGATATGCAATCCTATTGATATTATGGGATATTTTAGGTATGATGTCTGCTAGGAAAAATAGATCATCCCATTTTCTTTCTCCAGAGACGCCTGTGAGATAGCTATAGCTTCTTCCATCTCCTTGTACTCCCACAGTCCTTATAGGGACAAGTGTTGCTGCAATATCTCCCAGATCCATAAGTCTTTCTTCAACCTCTTCAAAGTGTGTCTCATCAGCAAAAATATTTGTTAGAAGATCTCCCTATCAGAGGGATCATAATTTACAATCCTAAATAAAAATTCATTTGTCCTGTCAAAATCATCAAGGATATATGGCTTTTCTGCGCAGATTATCCTTATCCCTAAACCGGGCCCTGGGAAAGGCTGTCTCCAGACCTGCTCTTCAGGCAGCCTTAGCTCTTTTCCGAGCGCTCGAACTTCATCCTTATGATAGTCCTTCAACGGCTCAAAGACCCTCCCTTCTGCTCTCATCTTCCTTACAAGCTCTGTATCATTATGGTGCGTCTTGATGGTGTCTGCAACAATGCTTACAAGATCAGAAGCGCTCTCTATAAGATCAGGGCGCAAAGTTCCCTGGATAAGCACCCATTCCTCTTTGCTCCAGCCAAGGGCAAGTACAGCTTTCTCTGTCTCCCTTATGAATGTATCTCCTATTATCTTCCTCTTTATCTCTGGTTCGACAACCTCCTTAAGAGGTCTTGTCTCGACTCCATCAATTATAGTGGTTGCATTATAGAAACCTTCAGAAGCATCTATTAAATTAAGTTTGATTCCCTGCTCTTCAAGATATTCCTTTACTTTCCTGCTTTCATCAAGACGCATAAACCCGTTGTCGATATGTATAGCATAGATAGCCTCAGGTCCGAGAGCTTTTGCAGCCAGGGTTACGGCAACTACAGAGTCGACGCCCCCGCTGACCAAGACTACTGCCTTTCTTTTACCGACATTCTCCTGCAGGTATCTTATTGCAGTCTGCTCCCTGCTCTCCATAGTGTAATCCCCTGAAAAGAAGGCAATATCATAAAGAAATGTCCGGAATATCTCCTTTCCGTTTATAGTAAGGTCAACCTCAGGATGGAACTGCACAGCATAAAGGCCCTTTTCTGGGCACTCCATAGCTGCAGGGATCCCCTGAGAATAAGCAGTCACTTTAAAGCCGTCTGCTATAGTCTCCAGGCTGTCGCCATGGCTCATAAGAACATCTTCCTCAGAAGCAAACCTCTTCAAAAGCTCTGAGCCTTGCATAACATCAATAAGGCATGGTCCATCTTCACGCCTGCTCCTCTTAGTTACCTTTCCTCCCTGGACATGGTTCATAAGATGCATGCCATAGCATATTCCGAGAACAGGAATCCCAAGATCAAATATATAAGGATCAAACTCCGGAGCGCCTTCACCATAGACGCTTTGAGGGCCTCCAGATATTATAATAGCCTTGTACTCCCTCAGCTTTTCTGCAGAAGTATCAGATGGAAGAAGATCGCATTCAACATTGAGCTCCCTCACCCTTCGGTCTATCACCTTGCCGTACTGTGAGCCAGCGTCAAGAATTGCTAGTTTCTCCCCCATAACCTGATCAAGCAATAGAGGATATATAATCCTTTTGTGATTACTAATGCATGATTATATTGGCATTAGCCTGCACATTGAGCGTCTGGACTCTCTGGTTAGGGTCTTTGGCCTTGGCCTGCTTCCTTATCTCCCGCCTCTGAAGCCAATTTAAGTTTATCTTTGACATGTCTGTCTCCCTGCCGAAGAAGAAAGGGATCTTGAAATCTATAGTGCCATAATTTATTGCAAACTGCATTGCACGCTTGGCGAAGGTATAGTCAAGGAATCTTCCCGGCCCTTCAGAATTGAAAGCTACCTCGTCTCCAGCGCAAGAGTTTATGACAATAGAGTTCTTAGGAAGCTTGTCTCCGAAGTAAGATGCTGCAAAGCAGGAGTCTACAAATATCATCTTAGGGTGAGAGGATTTATCTAAGATCTGCCTTACCTTCTCTGGTGCTATGGTCGAGTTCGCATGCCATATCTCTACAGGGTCTATCTCTGGCTTTAGGCTCATAATGCTTCCAGCACCATGCAAGCCCAAGTAGATGAAATCAACCAAATGAGCTCCATCACCTGCAGAAAGATCTTCTAATCCACAGTATACATCTATATTTTCAGTGTTTTTTCCGCTGACTATCCTCATATTCTCAAAACCCCTGCTCTTTGCCCACTCACTCATCCTATAAGCCCCGTCATGCAGATTTTTGCCGTGAAATCCATAGGTCATAAGCCGGGAGACCAAGCCATTTACCCCCTTAGCATCAGATCCTGTAAAAGTATGCTCTATTATCAATGCCCTCTGCTTAAAATCCCCCTGGATTATAGTCATGCCTGAGTCAAGAATCTCTTCTGCAGAAGGCTCTAAAACCTCCCCACTGATAACATAGACAGGACCTTCAATAATAGGGACTGGAGTAGGTGCGGATTCACCAGCTGCTCCACAATTCCCTCGCTTATCAAAATAAGAAGATTTGACTTTCACAGTTAGATTATCCATAGAATTCTAAAAAAGATGTAGAGTATAAAATATTTTCGTCATCACTATTTTGAGACGTTTGCTATATGGTCCTTAACCTTGAAGCTCTTGCCGCAGTATACGCATCTCTTTCTTGAATCAGCTATATTCTTAGGGTCAGTCTTCATCGTGTGCTTGCATTTCGGGCATCTTACTGTGATCATCTTTTCATCCTCTACCTATCCTTTCTCCTCTGGGTGGCATACCCTGCAGGGCCTATAGTTTGCTTTCTCTGCTTCCGGCCTCCCTCTGAAATAGACCCTCTTATCTCTCGGTATCTTCTTGCCTACTATGCAGCTCTGCCTGTGGAATTTCTCTCCAGTATCAGAGGCAACATAAGTCTTAGCTTCGTCTTCTTTCTTCTTCAGGGCAGCTTCCTTCTCACGCAGCTCTTTTTCCATCTTCTCCCTGTGCTCTCTCAATGCTTTAGTATGCTCTGAAAGCCGGTGTATCCTTGCCTTGATATACTGCTCATCCTCCTTCTTAGATGGGCCTTTTTTATCTTCTGCCTTCTGCTCTTTCTTGTCTTCCT
>CAYNQH010000117.1:0-4480 GCA_964399255.1 uncultured Methanosarcinales archaeon
CTACCCTAGAAGATTCCGCACATATCGGATGTCTTCTTTTATCATATCTAGATCCTTCTCAACAAAGTCAGCTTCCAGGACTATAGGCACACTGAGGTCCTTGATAGGCTCTATCGACTTCAAGAATCTCTTTGATGCCTTCTGCATAGGCAGATGCCTCCTGCTCCTGAAGACGCTGCTGAGGTGCACCTGGCTTATCCTGTCCTTCCACCTTTCTACTATCAGGCCTGTCTCTTCATCAGATATTGAGAATGCATGGCAGACATCAAGGCACAGCCCTATCTTTGGATTCTTCTCAAGCACTATAGATATCTCCTGGAAGTTATACCTCCCTTTCTTATGAAGGTTCTCTGTAGACACATAGATATCATCATCGACCATGCTGTATCTTGCTATCTTGTCAGGGTGGATTATCATATTCTTTGCCTTGACTTTCCTGTACAGATCGGATAGCTTTGCAAGGAGGTCTATCGACTCTTCATTGCCCTTGAATGTGTGCTTGAAAGGGGAGTGTATAGATACATATTCAATGGAAGAGAGATATCTTATGTTCTCCTGGGTTATAGGCTGGTCAAGAAACTCTTCCTTGCCTGCATATGTTAGCTCTACTCCGTCTATATCCAGCTCTCTGCAGTATCCGATAAGCTGGTTAGTGTCCTTTGGCTGGTGCCACCTGTACATGTTCCCTGTTGCTATCGATAGTATCATCTTATCTCCAGTAGTTTCTCCCTTGATTTAGAGCCTGACTTTATGCTTACCTTCTTCTTCAGGAGCTTTGAGAAGAACTTAATCACTTCCTTGTTAGCCTTATCTTTGTCCGGAGGCGCTGCAATATCGACCTTCAATGCCTGCCTTTCTTTATCATACTCTTTGACCTTTGTTGTAGGAGCATTAGGCCTTACTATTATCTTAAGAATATTCTTATTTATGAGGGATTGGATATCCATAAATGATATCTTCCTTAAGTCATATAAATAACTATTGTACTAGTCTAGGCCTTGGAGGTGGCTCGTCAGAGGGCTTTCTGTCATCAGGGTGTTCATACTTATCCAGGTCGATCTTTAGGCTATATACCAGATCCCTAAACTTATGCCTCTTTCCGTTTACCCTATCCCCATGCTCGATTATTGCCTCGTTATCTCCGTGATTCTTGTAGATCTCTTTCACAGATTTATTGTAGTTCGTATCATACTGGAACCATAGGTCGAGCCAGAGCCTTGATTCTTCCTCGTTGAAGTGATATCCTGTATTGGTAAGCTTTATCAGCAGAGGGATGTCAGAATCAAGAGCCTGCTCAAGCAGGGATAATGGCTCATATTCCTCTACCCTGTCGTCAGGATGTATATACCCTTCAGGTATTGGGATCGTGAAGCCTACCAAAGATCTGAACGCCTCTAATGTCTCTCCGACCTGCTTGCATTCATTGAAAACATAAAGGCTTTTGGAGAACTTCTTGTTGAACTTGTCAACGACCTGGTCATAGATATCCTGATATTTGTTATAAAGGTCCAGGAAATGCACTGCAACTTCAGTGTCTATGCTCCCTTTGTCTTTTATCTTGATAAGCGCCCTTGTATGATGCACTGCACCGTCCTCAAGCATCTTGAGGGTGTTTTCCAGCCTTTTTAGCTCTTCTTTCATGATATCTTCTATAGGGGGTAAAAGAGCCTTATATAAAAGCCTATCTTTTTTCTACTAAATAGTAGTTAAAAAACCGAAAGATTTATATAGTATTAATAACATTTAATAGAGATGTATGAAACATGTTGTATCTGTCAGCCTCGATGAGGATACTATTATCAAGATACGTGAGATTCTAAGGAAAGGCAGCTTCAGGAACAAGAGCCATGTAGTAGAGGAGGCTGTTAACGATTTCTTCTATAAAAGGTGGGAACATGGCTAAGAAGAAGCTTGACGATATCATAGAGATAGAAGGCAAGAAATTCCTACTTGCTAAGATAAAAGACAGGCATGATCTATTTGATTTATGGGCTGTCTGTTCTGACGACGGCAGGAGCGACTATTTTGGAGGGCCCCATTATGAATTGGGAGGTTTTTTTGAAGTTGACGGAGAGAAATTCCTAATAGCGCAGAATGATATGCTTTCAGAGGGATGGATGGCTTATTCTCTTGACGGAAGGCATGATTATTTCGGGGCAGATAAGCATTATTCTCTTGGAAACTTTGTTAAGATAGGCGGAGAGTTATTCCAGATGGCGAAGAAGAAAGAAGATAGTCCTGTATCATTCTTCGATTTTCATGGTAATGAGAGGCCTCTCTTTGGTACCCCTCACTTTGATCATCGCCAAGATATCTTAGATTGTGACGGAAGGCAGTTTATGCTTGCCCAGCACAAGGAAGGAGAACCTTGGTATGCTTACTCTGTTGAAGGCAAGCCAACTGATCTTTTTGGAGGTCCTCTTCCTCCCGGTTTTAAAATGGTGATCTCTGCGTCTGGAGAGAGCTTTGTTATCTCTAAAGAGGGTAATGGGCCCGCATCAGTCTATGCTAAAGATGGAAGTTTGGCATTCGGGAGCCCTCATGCAGATACTGGTGATTTGTACGAGTTCGATGGTATCAATCTCCTGTCAGCAATGGAGTGGCGGAATTCAGAAGGCGAAGACCTATCTGTTCGTAATCAGAAGTGGTTCTTTGTCTCTCGCGATGGGAGAGATCATTGGTTTGGCCATAATTTTAACAGTAAAGGAAGGTACTATATACAAGTTGAGGGAAAGACTTACCTGATCTATAATACTTTTATCTATAACAAAAGAGACTTATTCAAAAATGCTGATAACTCTTCACAGGATGATGATGAGGCGCTCCCCCCTCTTAAGGATACGCTTATATCTATTGATGGTGAGGTTAGCAGTCTATTTGGCGGGCCCCATGATTATATAAAGCAGGCCCATTACAAGCCTTTTAAGGATTTAGGCTATCTGCTTAAGGTGCATGATGGAGATTTTATCTCTTTCTATTCTGCTGATGGGCTTAATCACTGGTTTGGCGGGCCTCATAAGCATACTGGTAGCGATCACGAACTTGTTGAGAAGGACGGCGAGATGTTCCTCCCATTAAAGAACCAGCTGACGAATAAATGGTCCTTCTATGATATCAACGGGAGGCTGATGTTTGGGGGTAGGCACTTTGAAGATAAAGATCTAATAAAGGTAGAAGGAGAGAGGTTCCTTAAATTAAACGAGAGGATGGACAATCTCTATGACGTGGACGGCAATCTTTCTTCACTCTACGGATTCCCTCATTTTAGAGCCTACAACCTTATTGATGTTGAAGGACAAAATCTGCTTTTGGCAAGGCACCGTTTCCCAGAGCCTTATGCCATATACTCTGCTGATGGCCGTGATGACTGGTTTGGAGGCCCTCACAAGAGCATCACTAACATATTCGAAGTTGATACTAGTTCATTCCTTAAGATGAGAGAGAAGGCGCTCCTTAAGCTGGATGAGAATGCTATCAAAGAGGGGCTTGTAAATAAAACTCGAAATACCGGCTTTCCAGAATTTGCAGATGATGGCCTATTTTTCCAGGATGATGCACCCTCCCAAAATGAAAAGAAAGCGGAAGCATTGAAAGATTTCAACCTAGAGAGCATAATAGAAAAAGAGAAATGCTGCTTTGCTATAGCCTCCGGAGAAGACGGGCTTTATAGGGTATACTCTCCTGATGGTCGTGATGACTGGTTCGGAGGGCCTTACCATTCCATAAACAATAAGATATTAAATGTTCACGGAAATAAGATAATAATGGCCAAGACCTCTAGGGGAGGCACCTGGGGTTTTTACTCCCTAGACGGCTGCAAATGGTTCCAGGATACTGATTCTGACAACCCTATTCTCCTAGAGATAGATAACGAGAATTTCATGCTTTTGAAGAAAAAAGGAGAGGAGAAGGTAGTTGCAGCTGACGGCACTGACCAATGGTTCTGTAATAGTGAGGGTGCTGATGGGTATAATAGGCATTTTGAGGTAAAGGAGATATTCAACGGCAAGGATGGCAAGGCTTTTGCCATAGCACAGAAAAAGCGTAATGGGCCATGGGCAGTCTATTCTAGCGAAGGAAAAGACACCTGGTTCGGAGGTCCCTGCCCTTCAATCAAGAAGTCAGTCTCTCTCTATAATGAAGTTTACATTATCGCTCAGCGTAATAAGTATAAAGAAAAGTACCATCTTTATGATGTAAACGGCAAGGTCAACCCTTCTTTTGATAAGATAGATGGCAACATAGTTGATGTGATCTCAGGCCCAGGCACATATATTGTTGTTGAAGAGGAGGGTAAGCAGCGTCTTTATAGGCCTGACGGGAAGCGCCACTTCCAGTGGGGGGATGAGCATTTTAAGATAGACGATTTCGTTCCTTACGCGGATCATATTGACGAAGAGCTTAGGGGTGCATCTGGTTCTGGCAGCTCTCTCCTTGTATGCCAAGATGAAAGAAACGGACCTTGGGCCTTCTATTCTTA
>CAYNQH010000118.1:0-4465 GCA_964399255.1 uncultured Methanosarcinales archaeon
AGCTGCCGCCTTGTACTCGGCGAGGCGGGTCGCGATCTCTTCTTCGCTCGGCTCATATGCACTGTGCACCTTAAGCATATCCTTGCCGCCCAATCTCCCGCCTTCAATGCCCTGCGCAAGTACTACCATCATATTTCCATGGTCCCATCCTAAGAAACCCATAAGCCTTCTGCCCAGCTTGAGAGGGATATGGTCTATCACTATCCCATCATCTTGTATAGCTCCTGTCTTAGGGTATTCGGGGATTTTCTTATCTGGGTCATAGCTTAGTTCTTCTGATCCTGCGATGCAACAGGCTTCTCTTGTATCCTCGGTAGGGCCTTCATAGTCTACTCCAAGTATACCCAGTCCGACTGCATAGGCAGCTACCCTGGCGAACATGCCGTTTATCGCCTGGTTATAGACCCAATTCTTCGGGTGATTCCTAAGATGCCTTGAGATCTCCTCAAAATCTACCATATCGATAGGAAGAGGGTGGAATATGAAAGGTATTTCTGCTTCAGCTATCCCTGACAGGGTCTCAAGGTTGATCTGGAAGGCTGTGCTTATCTTCTCAAGCTCGCTCTTGTCTCTTATGCGTTCTTTCTGAGGCCTTGTCTGGTAGGCCATGTCGCATCCTTTTATAGCTTCCTTGATGTCTCTAAAGATATTGAACTCAACATCATTCTCTTTTAGGTAGTCTATCCAGTACTGTTTAGGTCCGAAGCCTTCAGGGAAGCAGAGGTTGAGTTTCCATCCGAAGTATGGCGCTACAGACATAAGTGATGCAGCAGTCCTCCCATAATACAGATCGTTCAGCAATGCTATGTTAAGCCCGTCCAGCCTTCCGAATATCTCTTTCAATGAGACCAGGTCAAGAAGGCATTGTGTCGGGTGCTCGTGCGAACCATCGCCTCCATTCACTATCAAAGGCCTTTTTAGCCTGTAATCTGTCCCTATCCTTGCCTGCTTTTCTATCTCTCCTTTTAGGTGCATGTCTGATACCATAGAGGCCCATCTTGCAGAGCCGTCATTATTATGTCTCATCACGATAATGTCATAATCATAGCCCATGATCATACGAAGGGTGTCATGCCAGCATTCACCTTTCTTTATAGACGTGCCCTGAGCGCTGCTGAACCCATCTACATGGGCACCGAACTGCTCTCCTGCTCTCCTTGAGCTGAACCTTGTCCTGGTGCTGTCTTCAGCAAATGCTGTGAATACGCTCACTCCGGAAAGCAGATCTCTTACATCAGCAGAATTCCTTGCCTTGAACTTTTTATATTCTATTTCAGTCTTGCTCTTGAAAGCCTTTTTTATCTCAAGCGCCTTGCTTACTATGTATTCTATCTCCTGCTTGTTGAAATCCTTCAGAGAAATCATATCCCTTGGTCTGAATCCATCTCTTGCACAATTTTCCATAATTCCACCTCGGCAGATCATGATAATCTTACCTTAATACTATCCTGAGCATTATTTGATATCTTGAAAATTATATGGACCTCATATTATATCTTGAACCTTATCTGATAAGATGAATTTTTGAATAAGGGTCTGTCTCATACTCGCCTAATAGCCCATAGTCCGGCTCTCTCTTAGTATTAGGTATGTCAATCCCAAAAGTTTTGACAATGTTATTGTGGGTCATATCATCGATAGTATCCTCGCTTAGATATGCTGCACCCCTAACCCAAGATATGAAATGGGGATAGTAGTGCAGGCCTGGAATGCCTGATGCATGCCTTTCAAGCTTGTCCTCGAGAGTGTGGGGTGCATGGTCTGTCTCAAACCAGTCGATCCTTCCCATAGCAACACAAAGGTCTAGCAGCTCCTCGTTTATCCCTTTAGGCCTTAGAGGGGGATTGACCTTAAGCAAGACGCCCCATGATACATTCATCAGCCCAGCCCATAACCTAAGATGATGGGGTGTAACGCCCATAGTTATATTGAAATCAACGTTCTTCCTGCTGGTTTCTGCCCCATAGACTGTTGCAGGAAAAGAGGCATGGCATATATGCATTGTCCCTTTATAGCCTGCCTGATGGGCAAAGTTGATCATATCATCCTTTGAGTTCACTTCTGCTTCAGGAGGCCTGGCATGAGAATGGGTTATCGGCTTTTCCTTTTTCCATTTTCTCTCATCAATCCATTCTTCTTTCTCGCAGTGCACTGCCAAGACCCCTTCAAACCCGAGTTCTGCCAAGGTTCGGAACACCTTTCTCTGCTCCTCTTCATCTATTATCCCCATATTGCCTGTCGAATGCCCTGCAAACATCTTGAGGCCTACGACTCTCGGGAAAAGGGAGTCATAAGCCTTCACAACCTCTTCTATCTGGTCGGGATTTGCTGTTAAGCCGGCATATAATCCATGGAATATGTCCAAGCCAAGCTCTTTGATAGCCCTATCTGCAAGAAGGATCCTTTCTTCGATCTTCTCTCTCGAAGTCAGAGGAGGGTCTGTATTAGGCATCTCAAATATTGCGTCCAATCCTGCCCTATAAGCGACACTCAGGCCGTGTTTCACTGTCTCTTTACTCGCTTGTTTCCAGTCTCTTAGATGGACATGAGGGTCTATCATTTTCTCACCAATTCTCCTGTCCTTGTCCTGTGCATCTCACTGAAGTGAGGCAAGTCTTTTATCTGATCATACCGGAATACTGGGCCGTCTGCGCATACCCTGTACCCGCCAAAGGAGCAGTTGCCGCATAGGCCTATTGCGCATTTCATATACCTTTCAAGGCTTAAGTAGATGCTTCTTGGATTCATATTCTCAGCCATCAGCTTTTCTGCCACTTTTTTCATCATGATTTCAGGACCGCAGATAAAATAGTTATGGTCAAGGACTGGGATGTTAATGTCTGTTACCAAGCCTTTTGTCCCGTAAGACCCATCATCTGTTGTTATCACAACAGAGTCTCTTGGAAGTTCGCTGTCTGTCTTTTTTATTATTTCTTCTAAGAAAGGGATATCTGATTTTGTCTTGCCTGCAAGTATGATCTTGCTTACAGATGTTTTCTTGTCAAGTATGATGCCTAGAAGGGGGGCGATGCCGCAACCTCCTCCTATGATGATGTTACCTCCTGTCTGGGGAAATCCGTTGCCATAAGGCCCTCTTATATCCAGATAGTCTCCTTCTTTCTTCTCAAATAGTTTTTCAGTGAATGGGCCTACTTTCCTTACTGTTATCTGGCTTATCCCGCTGAGAGAGATTGGTTTTTCATCTATCCCTGGAAGCCAGACCATAGCAAACTGGCCAGGTATAGAATCTAATCCATCTTCAAAGATGAATGTCCTTAGATTATCATTATGTTCTACTACCCTGCTTATCTTTGTATGCATGTACTGGTTTCTTATATCCATGTTTTTCATCTTATCAGGCTCCCCCTCAGTGATTCAAGGCTGGTCTCATAGCTGTCAAGGTAGGCTCTTACTCCGCCCCATAGTTCTTTGCTGAATCTTACGACCTCTTCGGTGCTCATGCCTGTAACCCCCCCATCATCCTTCTTCTTCATAAGCCCTGTACCTACACCGAAGATGGATGCGCCTGCAATAGTATATTCTATCACATCCTCCCATGTTTCAATCCCTCCATAAGCAATGATCTCGACATCTGTGTCTTTTATCTTTTCATAGATAAGATTGACCATCTTCATGCTTAATGGCTTTATAGCAGGGCCTGACATCCCCCCATAAATGCCTGCAAGAACAGGTCTGCGTGAGTGGATGTCGATGACAAGACCAGGCCCTACAGTATTGCCGCAGCCAATGTAATCAACATGGTCTTTTACAAGGTCTGCAAGGGTCTCGTAATCCTCATTTGGAGAAAATTTTACAATTATCGGCTTTGCTGTTACACCTCTCAGGGGTTTTACTATAGACTCCACTTTTGAGGTCATGGATTCCATCAGGCTTTCCTCTCCTTTCATCTTATTAGGGCAGGATACATTGATCTCCCAGGAAGCTACATATCTATCCACCATAGATATAAGCATAGCATAGTCCTCTGGCTTGAATCCATAGACCGAACCTATGATAGGTTTCTTGATGTCTGCCTTCTCAAATTCCTCTATCCATGTCTCGACAGGATGTGTTGGCAGGCCCATAGAATTAAGGAGGACATGGCCTGTATGCACTATGACTGGGTTAGGGTTGCCTGTTCTTTCTTTTTCCCAGCCATATCTTTTTCTAAGTGCCTCATCCTTTGAGAAAGGACCTATAGATTTAGGCAGCCAGGCGCCAAAAGCAGCACCCTCTTTCTCGAGCCTCTCAAAGATATCAAGATAGCTCAGGATACCGCAGGCGTTTATTATAGGTATGTCCAGGTTTAGCTTTGGCATGTTTTACATCTCCTTGACCATGTCTTGTATGATTGCGTAAGCAGCTTCTCTCATCTGTTCATATGATGCTTTCTTATCTCCTTTCGGATCTGTTATGGCTCTTCCTATAACTAGGTAAGATGATCCGTCCCTTATCGCATTGCCAG
>CAYNQH010000119.1:0-4429 GCA_964399255.1 uncultured Methanosarcinales archaeon
TTCAGGGAACGCTAAAGATGCAGAGCTTGAGATCTCTTTATGGTTCAGCAAGAATGAGCTTTTTGAGTACAAGACAGTCCACGATGTATTTTTTACTTAATAAAGATAATAAAGATAATACCTGAAAACAAGAAATACTTGAAAACAAGAATAAGGTGATTGAATAATGGCAGAAAAGATGGTTGACAAGGTAACAAGGCTTATGAAGAACGTGGAGCAGATCAGGAATATCGCTATCTGCGCACACATAGACCATGGTAAGACTACTCTTTCAGACAACCTGTTATCTGGTTGCGGCATGATGTCAGAAGAGCTTGCAGGAAAAGCCTGCCAGCTGGACTTCCATGAGGATGAGCAGCAGAGAGGGATAACTATCGATGCAGCATCTGTATCTATGGTGCATGAGATCGAAGGGAAGGAGTTCCTGATAAACCTTATCGATACTCCAGGACACGTAGACTTCGGAGGGGACGTTACAAGAGCTATGAGAGCAGTGGACGGAGCAGTAGTGCTTGTCGATGCTGTAGAAGGGATGATGCCTCAGACAGAGACCGTGCTAAAGCAGGCTTTGAGAGAGAGGGTTAAGCCTATACTTTTCATAAACAAGGTTGATAGGCTGATAAAAGAGCTTCAGCTGACGCCTGAGAAGATGCAGGAGAGGTTCCTTGAGATAATAACCAATGTCAATAAGTTCATAAGGGAGATAGCTCCTGAGGATTTTGCCGACAAATGGCAGGTCAATGTTCAGGACGGCTCTGTATGTTTCGGTTCAGGGTTCCATAACTGGGCTCTTTCTGTAAGCTACATGCAGAAGCATGGCATAACATTCAAGGATATAATAGACGCCTACTCATCAAACGATGAGAGCTATAAGATGATAAGGAAGAAGGCTCCTGTAGAGAGGGTGCTTCTTAATGCAGTTGTCAAGCATCTTCCAACCCCTGCTCAGGCCCAGAAGTATAGGGTCCCTAAGCTGTGGCATGGTGATCTTGAGAGCGATGAAGGTAAGTCGCTTCTCGCCTGCAACCCTGACGGCCCTCTTTTCTTTGTAGTGATAAAGATAGTTGTCGATCCTCAGGCAGGAGAGATCGCTGCAGGAAGGCTGTTCTCAGGGACTATGAACAAAGGCACTTCTGTGTATCTAAACAGGCTGAAGACTCCTGGAAGGATACAGCAGGTCTTCATATATAATGGTGCTAAGAGAGAGATTGTTGATCATGTCCCATCAGGTAATATCATAGGTGTTGCAGGGATAAAGTCCATGCCTGGAGAGACTGTTACTCTAGGTGAGACAGAGCCTTTTGAAGAGATAACCCATCTTTTCGACCCTGTAATAACAAAATCTATCGAGGCTAAGAAGCCTGCTGACCTCCCTAAGCTGATCGAGGTCTTGAGGATGGTCCAGAAAGAGGACCCTACTATCAAGATAGAGATCAATGAAGAGACAGGAGAGCACCTTATGAGCGGGATGGGAGAGCTCCATCTTGAGGTCATAGAGAACAGGATCATAAAAGAGAAAGGTGTGGATATAAAGACATCTCCTCCTATCGTCGTTTATAGGGAGACTGTAACAAAGCCAGCACCTGAATCTTTTGAAGGTAAGTCGCCTAACAAGCACAATAAGCTTTATTTCCTTGTCGAGCCTTTGCAGCCAGAGCTTAGGAAGCTCATCAAGGCAGGAGAGATCCCTGAAGGAAGGATGAAGAAGAGAGATCTTGCGATAAGAGATAAGTTCATCGCCTGCGGATGGGACACTAAGGTCGCAGATAAGGTCAAGGATATATTCCATGGCAATATCTTTGTTGATGAGACAAGAGGTATAGTCCATATAGGAGAGATCATGGAGATGCTGCTTGACATGTTCGAAGATGTCATGAAGTCAGGGCCTATCGCAAGAGAGCCTTGCTTCAATGTCAAGGTAAGCCTTATAGATTGTAAGCTTCACGAGGACGCGATCCACAGAGGCCCTTCCCAGCTATATCCTGCAGTAAGGCATGCTATAAGGCGAGCTATAAGCATGGCAGGACCTATGATATTTGAGCCTATGCAGCTGCTTCAGTTCGAGGCTCCTCAGGAGTATATGGGAGAGATCTCAAAGCTTGTTTCAAACAAGAGAGGGCAGCTGCTTGATATGCAGCAGGACAGGAACCAGGTAGTGGTCAAGGCTAAGCTGCCTGTAGGTGAGATGTTTGGTATGACAAGCGAGCTAAGGTCTGCAACAGGAGGCCGAGGTAACTACTTTGTGGTTGATCAGAGCTTTGAGAAGCTGCCTCACGAGCTGCAAGACAAGATAATAAGGCAGATAAGGCAGAGAAAAGGCCTTGGTGATAACCAATAAATCTCCTAGAGAAGGATAAAAGCTAGCAAAATAGCGTAAGATAAGGATAGAAAAGCAATAAGCTAGAAAAGCAATAAGCTAGAAAAGCAATAAGCTAGAAAAGCAATAAGACAGAACAGCAATAAAAAACACAATAAAAAAAAGAAAGAGGAAAATAATAGGAAAATAAGAGTGAATAGTGAGTGCTTAAGGTTGTGAAATCCGTGCAATTCAGGCTTAAAAACAAAAACCTTTAAAAATTTGCGCGAAATTCATTAAAAATACATAAGAGGGGTAAAAAAAGTTTATCAACCTTAAAAAAGAGCAAATATCCCTTATTTTTCCAAAAAAAGGACGGAGGAATTAATATGGCAAAAACAAAACCACACATAAACCTTGTATTCATAGGGCACGTCGATCACGGTAAATCTACTACAGTAGGCCGTTTAATGTTTGACGCAGGCGTTATAGACGAACAAGCAATGAGAAAACTTAAAGAGAAGGCTCAAGAGCTCGGTAAATCTGGATTCGAGTTCGCTTTCGTCATGGATAACTTGAAAGAAGAAAGAGAAAGAGGAGTTACCATTGACCTTGCTCACAAGAAGTTCGAGTCTGAGAAGTATTATTTCACTATCATAGACGCTCCAGGACACAAGGACTTTGTCAAGAACATGATTACAGGAGCATCACAGGCTGATGCAGGAGTACTTGTAGTTGCAGCTAATGACGGTGTCATGGCACAGACAAAGGAGCACGTATTCCTGTCAAGGACTCTTGGTGTAGGCCAGCTGATCATAGGCGTCAACAAGATGGATATGGTCAAGTATGATGAGAAGAGGTTCAATGAGGTTAAGGAGCAGGTTACAGGACTCCTTAAGAGTGTAGGATATAACACTGCAGAGATCCAGTTCGTGCCTATCGCTTCCCTACCATGGTATACAGGTCCATGCCTTCTTGAGGCTATCAACAACCTTAAGGAGCCTGAGAAGCCAACACAGCTTCCATTGAGGCTTCCTATCCAGGATGTATATAACATCACAGGTATAGGAGTCGTTCCAGTGGGAAGGGTTGAGACAGGAATCATGAAGATAGGAGACAAGGTCATAGCTGTTCCAGGAAGAGAAGGAAAAGGCGTTACAGGAGAGTGTAAGACTATAGAGATGCATCACGAGCAGATGCAGCAGGCAGAGCCTGGAGACAATATAGGCTTCAACATAAGAGGATTCGGCAAGAAAGACATAGCAAGAGGAGATGTCATAGGAAAGGTTGACAATCCACCTACTGTAGCTTCAGAATTCACAGCACAGATGGTAGTATTGAACCATCCTACTGTAATAACTGTAGGATATACTCCTGTATTCCATATCCACACTGCACAGGTAGCATGCCAGGTCGTGGCTATAGAGAAGAAGCTGAACCCTGCAACTGGTGAAGTGCTTCAGGAGAACCCTGATTTCATAAAGAACGGAGACGCTGCTATCGTAAGGATCAAGCCTATACAGCCTTTGGTCATAGAGAAGCAGAAGGAGATCCCACAGATGTCAAGGTTCGCAATAAGGGATTCAGGAACTACAGTTGCAGCAGGTATGTGCATAGACCTGGTCAAGAAGGCGCTGTAAATTTTATTTTTTTGTTACATTTTATATAATACATGATAAATCCTGATTTATCATGTGGTAAGCTGTGCTGAGAGTGATAACATGCCAAAAGCAAGGATAAAATTAGCAAGTAGCGAAATAGACAAGATCAACGACGTTTGTGACTACATTAGAGGCATAGCTGAGAAGACTGGCGTAGAGATGCGCGGTCCAGTACCTCTCCCGACAAAAAGGCTTAAGGTCACGACCCGTAAAGGGCCATGCGGAAACGGCACGGCAACATGGGACAGGTATGAGATGAGGATCCATAAACGCCTTGTAGACCTGGGTATTGACGAGAGAGCCCTTAGGTTGGTGATGAGAGTACCTATTCCAGAAGGCCTCAATATAGAGATTGAGATGATCGAGAACTGATATAATTCTTTTTGTATTACATTTTTCTTATTATCTCTTGTTAAACTTATATATCTTTTTATAAATATTCTCTTTAATTCTTCTAATTAACCCCTCTTAT
>CAYNQH010000120.1:0-898 GCA_964399255.1 uncultured Methanosarcinales archaeon
GAACCCGGACCAAAGGATCCACAGTCCTCTATGCTGACCAGGTTACACCAATACCTCCATCATAATCGATGAAGAAACAGCCTGTTTTTAAATTTTTGCACTTATTCGGATCTTCTACTGAAAAAGCCGGAAAGTTTCCCTCCGCTCAGGTCGTCTGCCTTGTAGATAAGGTAAGGCAGGACAAAGAATATCGCATAAGTGGCGCTGACTGTGTAAGGGTTCTGGTGCAATACTCCTGTAGTGAGGCCAAATATTGTCTTAAGATACTCAGGGTCCATCATGTTCGCAACTGAGGTGACAAGGAATATATTCGGTATCGCTATCAATGGCACCAATATGCTCCCTATAAGATGATGCTTATAATCAACATGCTCTATATCTTTCATGATTATATGGAAGAATATGCCGAAGCACAACCCCAGAAGGATTATGAACCCGTATAGAACGTATGCTGGGAAGAAAAGGAAGAGAGGGAAGAAGGCTATAGAAGCAAAGAAATTACCAAGTATCCCTACGACCAGTATCGTCCAGTATACAAAGGGGCTGGAAAAATGCTTGTATCTAGAGTGTTTCTCCTGCTTCTCCTGAGAGTAAAGGATGTTATGGGCCCTTTCCGCCTCTTCATGCGACCATCCTTTATCCAATAACCTGTGCTTCAGTAGTTTTGGCATCTTTTATCCTCCTTCTATAATCTAGGGAAGTATGGAAAACCTATCTGAGGCTTCTCCATGTTAGTCCGATAGACTCCGCCTAATATGCTTGAGGCTATCTTCTTCATCGATATGGCTGAGTCAGAGTCGGGATGGGTGTAGAATACCGGGTGCTTTATCGCCAAGGCCTTCCTTACATTATCATCATCAGGTATCACCCCTATTATGGGCTTCTCTATTATATCAGA
>CAYNQH010000120.1:908-4424 GCA_964399255.1 uncultured Methanosarcinales archaeon
TCCTGCTTTGCCCGGTTTATCACTATTCCTCTTATCTCACATCCTATCTCCTCTGCAAGCCTTACTGATTTCAATGTGTCTGTCACAGCAGGAAGGTCAGGTGTAGTTACCATTATCAGCTCATCCACTGCCCTAAAGACAGGGGATGCGCTCGAGAAAGCATTATGCGTATCTATAACAACAAAATCTGCCTTGCCTTCCAGGCTTATCATATGGTCTCCGAACCTTTCGAGCTGGGGGTTCTTCGACCTGTCAAGAGCGATAGAAGAAGGTATTATGCTCAACCCAGAGGCATGGGAATATATCACTTCCGAAACATGCTTCTTCCCTTCAAGAGCATCCTGCAATGAGACAGGAAGAACAGGCACTCCAAGCTGAAGGCCTACATTAGGATTTATCAGGTCTCCGTCAACTACTATGACCTTACTGCCGAAAGAATGCAAGGCTATCCCCAAATTGACAGCAAAGGTGGTCTTACCAACACCCCCTTTTCCAGAGCCTACAGCTATAAACCTAGTCAATCTCAATCCCCTGTTGCATAAATCTCCTCTACATACTCAAGAAATTCCTTAAGATACCTATAAAGTTCTGTAACCTTGTCAATATCCAGCTTTATCTCGCCTTCTTCCTCAAGGTTGACAGTCATCGTGACATGCCTCCTGAACTCGCATGATCTTTCGAAGCTTGCCCTGTTTATCTTCCTTCCCAAAAGATACCTGTCAAGGAACTCGTTAAAACGAGGATCATCCTTGAACTTCTCTCTTACAAGCTCGCATTTCTTTGTCGGTGAGGGAGGTATCGCCTGTATATTGCCTCGCTCTTTCTCTTTCATAAGAATCCCTTCAAAGATGCAGTCAGAGCAGCTGATGAATCTCTCTACGACATGTTTTATTATGTCACAGGTCCTGGTATATTTTAGGCTGACAAAAATCAGGTGGTCTGCTCGTTTGAGCTCCTCCTTCGCCTTATCTAGATAATCCTTCATGTTCCTTGATAATGTTGTTCATTTGTTGTATAAATACCTTTGTGTTTTTGACATGCTTTTTGAGCATATCTTCAGACACTGACTGAAGATCGTAATTATCAGAAGCTATTACAAAAGCGCCTTTCCTGGAGAACCCTATAGGGCTCTTCTTGTTAGATGCCAGAAGGGTCTTAACATCAAGGATGAACTGAAGCGTATCATTGCTTATCCCCTGCCTTCTGGCAACCTTCATCTTGAACATGTTGAACTTTGAGTCGAAGTTTTCATGGAAAGGAGGTATCCTTCTCATCTCTCTCTCAAAGTAGAGTATCGCACCCATAGTGTTGGTAAGGGATAGGAATATGTTCTCAAGCACGGCTATGAGAAGTTTTGAATCCTTAAGCAAAGGGTAAGATTGTGTCAGGATATGATCAGCTATAGTTATGCTCTTTATCGCCTTTGTTTTAGCCTCTAAAACCTTTTCCATGTAGAATCCAGGGGGATGAGGATATATAAATCTTTTGAATCATCCTTCTTGAAGCTTAAGGATAGCCTCTGCAATGTCTCCCTTGCTCTCCTCAAGGGCTTCCTTTGCCTTCTCTTCAGAAACATCAGCCTGTTCTGCAACAGTCTTTATATCCTCTTCAGTTATCTCTGGCTCTGTGCTGAGCTCCCTTTCATGTATGTTTCCAGAGATCTGAAAGGTCTCCTGGCCCATCATATTGACCTTTGCAACCTGAGGGTTAGTTATTATGATCTCTTTCTCAGCAGTCCTTATTATCACTTCAGAAGCATCTATCTCAGACTGGTTTATACCCATGCGCTTCATCATCTGCTGCATCTTGCGAGGATTAATTCCCATCATTATGATATACCCAATAAGCTGGCTCCCTGCCAGTGCAGAAATATCTCAAGGAGTATTATGATTATTATAAGGACAATAATATGGCCTGGCTTGAACTCTATCTTGCTCTTATAATCATCAAAATATCGTACAAGCCCTCCCCCGCTGCTTGGCATCTGAACCTTATTATTACTTGACATGCAGGATAGGAATCGCGGGAGATATTTAAAGGTTTTGGAGAGATAGATACCATAAAAAAGGCATAAACCTCCATGATAGCCTAAAAACGCCTAAATCATCTAAAATACCCTTAAATCCTTATTAATAAATAGGTTATCATATATTAATAGGGTTATCATATTATAATAAAGAAAGATCAAGATCAGGCTTTATTTTGCAGGGAACCTGAAAGAATAGGCTATGACTGCCAAGCCTATTGTCATCATCATGGTCCCGAAAGGGGAAGCGAGATTTATCAAGGGGAATATAACGTTCGTAGATATCCCTGATACAAGCATAACAGCTAGGCCTATAAAAGTTACAAATATAGGTCTCCTTATACTTTTCGGGGTCTTCTCATACTGTATGCCTAGATGCACTATGCCATAGCAGAGATAGAAGACAAGATAGATCACAAAAGCAAGATACATGACACCGATCTCACGATAGAAGCTATAGCTTAGCTTTGTTACGCCGGAGATTATGAGGTCTGTCTTGAATAGGTATATAGTTAGGAGCACGCTCGGGAAGTACAATATAAGTCTGGGTATCTTCAGCTTGACAAAGGTAAGGCAGAAATCAACCCAGGCTGGCGCTATGAAGAATACGCCTACATAAAGCACCTTTGAGAAGAGAAATGCGCTCGCAGAGCTTGTCGAATTTGTCACCATCGCTTCAAAGAACGCCCACCAAGCGAAGCATATCGTCAGGAATGCAAATGTATGGTTCCTGTCTTTCTTTATGTCTTTCCTGAAGATATATACTGCAATAGAAACCTGTATTATGAAAGATATGATTGATGGGATCACATATGGATTAGCCATGAATACGCCTCTTTTTTTATATGAATCAGGTGTTTTAGTATATAAAATTATCTTTTGGATTTAGCCTCATCCTCATGATTTTAGCTTTTAAGAAAAAATCTTTCCATCTTCATCCTCAACTTGAAAGAGGGGTATTGTGTTTCTTTTAATAAAGAAAAGGTGTAGGGCCAGAATAAGCCGCCTTCTGTGAGAACCAAAGCAATGACTTGACGTCAATACCGATATTCTCTCTTGACATTCAACTATGCGTCAAACGACTTGCACCAGCCGGGACTCACCGTTTCATCCATTCCAGCGCAGACGTCAAAGGGTTAACTCACCCCTGTCTCCAGGAGGCTTCGCCATCATCATTCCGATGCGCTGGTGGTCTCGTTTCTTCGTGGTTGCCATCCCTATCCAGGATCTTGCTCTCGCAAGCGGCCTTTCGAGGTGGGCGGACTTTCCTCAGCGCCTATCAGATAGGCACCGACAGTCAAGTACTGACCCTACAAGGAGCAGAAATCCCCTATTTCTTATAAAGGTTTCTTTAAAAAAACACAATATTTAAATAGGATCCTGGCAGGAAAAGTCTCAAGACCTATATTTTCATGAAAAGGAGGTAGAATAATGAGAAGAGAGTTTATTATTGTCGGACTTCTGATAAGCGTCATGCTGCTGAGCGCTTG
>CAYNQH010000121.1:0-4394 GCA_964399255.1 uncultured Methanosarcinales archaeon
ACTCCTCAATCAGGTAGTTGAATATTGAGAAAAAAATCCTAAGGAGGATATTCTTTGGCTTGTGCAGGTCAAAGATTATGAACTTACCGCCTTTCTTCAAGACCCTGTAAGCCTCTCTTATTATCTTCTCTCTCGCTTTAGGAGGGACCTCATGCATAGCAAGGGATATGCTCACGACATCAAAACTTCCTCTGCGGAATCCTGTCCTCTCTATATTCTTCTGAGAGAATCTTATCTGCAGCCCTTTCTTATCCGCTTTTTTCTTGGCGATCTTAAGCATCCCCTGCGAAAGGTCTACGCCGGTTACATCTGATAAAGGGTAGCTCTCTTTTATCAGGATAGAATGGGATCCTGTGCCGCATGCAAGGTCTAGTATCTTTCCTGCTTTTCCAGGGAAAAAAAGAAATATCTTTTTTCTTATCCCTCTCTCAAAACCGAATGTGAAAAGCTTGAGTGAATAATCATAGAATAAGCTGAAAAGCCCGTCAAAATCCCTGTAATATCTAGGTTTTATCAAGATATCTCACCAAGGTCTCACTCAAGACCTGCAAGTATAGCTGCCTTGATCTTGTCATAAGTCGGACCTTCTATCTCCCTGCCATTGAGGTAGAATGTAGGGGTTCCCTTAAGGCCTCTTCTTACCCCTTCTTCCCAATCTCGCTCAACATATTGCTTCTTAACCCCTGATCCAAGACATGCTGTAAATCTGTCCTTGTCAAGATCCAATGCGCCTGCTATGTTTATAAGGCTGTTCTTATCAAGCTGGCCTTTCTTTGAGAAAGCTACATCTACAAACTGCCAGAACTTTCCCTGGTCGTTGGCGCACTCTGCAGCTTCAGCAGCTTTCTGAGCATACTTATGGTAAGAGATAGGAAAATGGTAATATGTGAAGCTTATGTTATCCTTGAACTCCTCTTTTATCTTCCTTACAAAGCTGAGATGGGCTGTCTGGCATGCTGGGCATTCAAGGTCAGAGAACTCCTCAAGCAAGACATTGGAATCTTTGTTGCCAAATACATCCTTAGGAGTGTCAATGTCAGGGTAATCATGGCTTGCAGGCCTGATCACTACAGCAATGACTGCAAGTATTGCAATTATCGCTAAGATTGCAGGGATTAAGACCTTAAGGTTTTTTCTCTTGATTTTCATCAGGGATAAGATCAGTTTATCTGATCGATACCTCCTGCATCAACATTTCCTGCTCCAGCTGCCAGCTCAGGATTCATCAATTCTCCTGTGACGAGATCCTTATAAGGTGCATTCATAGCAGGATTGCTCCTGAATATAAACCTTCCATCTTTCTCTATAGAACCTACAGATTCCCAGATAGTTATGAAATAGTCATAATCTTCAGCTTCAGGGGAGAGGATTATCGTAGGTATCTCTGTTATGTTGTATTTTTCGATAAGATCATAAGCTTCTTCTGAATCCTCTGCAGAGCTTATGTCAAGCTGTTTCTCATCAGCTATCTTGACCCCGAACCTTGCAAGAGAAAGCTTATGCAAAGATATGCTGTAGCACTCTTCGCAGGATGAGTCAACTAAGGATATCATGCTGACAAGACCTTTTATCTCTCCTGTTGCAAGATCCCTATATGGGGGCACAACCTCTCTCTGGACAAGCATCCCATCCGGCTCGTAAGTGCCTATGCTGTCCCAGACCTCGCCTATCTGAGGGTATAATGCTGCATCTTCAGAAAGGAGGATAGCAGGCACCTTGGTTATATTGTATCTCTTGATCAGTTCCTTAGCCTTGATGCTTCCTATGTCAAAAGATTTATTCTCTGTTATCGCCACTCCCTGCGCTTTCATGCTCTCTACAAGGAGCTTTAGTGGGGAGCATTCAGCACAGCTTGAATCTTCAAGGGTTATTATAGTCACCCTGCCGATGACATCTCCTGTGACCAGGTCAATATATGGCAGGAGAGGCTTGGCCAGCACAAGAGCGCCGTCCTTCTCCTCAAAGATGCTCATAGTTTCTGTATCCTTAACATCCCCAACCATTATCAATGAAGGGATAGTCTGTATGGAATATCTTGCTATAAGCGCCTGAGCCTCTTCACTGGTGTAATCAAGAGTGTTCTGCTCTGTAACAGAGACATCGGTTGCCTTTATGGCAGTGATAAGCTGAGAGATATCAAAGCATCCGTCACATTCCGGTGCGTCTATCACTGTAATCTTCACTTCTACCTTGCTTGTATCTCCTGCAGCTGCTGCTGTTGCAGGCTTCACTTCTGAGAATGCTTTCTTCAGGTCTTGCGTTAGGTAAAGGTTATATAGAGCAAAAGCGAGGAATATTATCAGAAGCGCTAGTATAAAAGGCCTGTAGTCATTCTTTGATCCTTCTCTTTCATCTGAATGCTTTCTTTCATCAGCATACCTTCGTGTTTCATGCTGGTTAGGGGCGTTCTTGACATGCCTTTTATCATCATTCTTATCATGGACCTTATGCCCTGCCTTATGATCCTCTTCTTTTTTATGGCCTTTTTTATGGCCTTCTTGATGCTTCTTAACAGAATTCGCATCTTCTCCAAGTTTCAATTGCTCTTCTGACATGATCACATCCCCCTATTTCATATCCAATATCATCCGCAGTTGCCTGTCAAAGCAGGCGCTTCTTTAGACAGTTCAGGCAGTCCTGCAGAATCTGATGGCGCTTCACCAGCTGCTGCCACACTACCAACCCCTCCGTTGCCTATCTGATTGTTGAAGTCTATCAAGGAAACCTTTGCCTTGATAGCCATGATCTGCGTGGCTTGTACTAGTGACATAAGCACCAGAACGATCAGAATTATTATCATTATTATATCCTTTTTCATATTAATCCCTCTTTTCTCTGTTTCGGAACAGGAAATATTTAAAATTTACTGTTAAGCATGATACCTGGGTATAAGAGCATCACTGACCGGTCATCTTGATCATATCTTAAGCAGGTGATTGATCTCTCTTATGAATGACTCAGCATCTGCAAGGTTATTATAAAGGTACATTGAAGCTCTGGCGCTGCCATCCATATCATGCTTATTGAACCAGGAGTGTACGCAATGGGCTCCGCTCCTTATCATCACATTGGCAGAGCTGTCAAGTATCATAGCAACCTCATGAGGGCTCATCCCTTTTATGTTGAAACTGAATATGCCTGAGCGCTGCGCTGGATCTTTGGGGCCTATAAGCTGGAGCTTCTCTGAATCTCCCAAAGCTTCTGTAATCCTCTTATTGAGCTCTATCTCATGCTTCTGTATGTTTGCCTTTCCTATCTTTTCAAGATATCTTGCGGCAGCTGCAAATCCTATCATGCCTGCATAGTCCTGGAGTCCTGCTTCATATCGTTCAGGAGGTTTCTCGAAATCAGCCTTATCATAGGTAGTCTCAGATACAGTATCCCCTCCTACCATGAAAGGGTCCATCTGATCATATAGGTCATTCTTAACATAAAGCGCACCTGTTCCTGTAGGGCCAAGCATCTTATGGCCTGAGAAAGCCAGGAAGTCTGCATCGAGCTTCCTCACATCAACCTCTTTGTGAGGCATGGACTGGGCAGCATCGACAAGTACAAGGCTGCCGTTGTCATGGGCTGTCTTTATTATCTCCTTGACAGGATTTGTCGTGCCATCAAGGTTGGATGAATGCACTACAGCCACAAGCTTTACCTGCTTCGTCAGCTTCTTCTTGAACTCTTCAAGGTCGAATCCTGTATCTGTGCTTACTACCCCATGGGTGACTGACCTCCTCTTTGCCAGCATCAGGATAGGTACAAGGATAGAATTATGCTCCTTATCAGAAGATAGCACAACATCTCCCTTGCTGAACCTAAGGGAGTTCATGACAAGATTTATGCCCTCTGTAGTGTTGCGGGTGAATATAAGCTCCTCTTCCTTCTTAGCGCCTATGAAATTCCGTATCGTCTTCCTTGCCTTCTCCACCGCTTCTGTCGCGCGCTGTCCGAGCTTATGATAGCTCCTTCCTGCGCAGGCAGGGAACTCATAATAGTAAGAGTTCATAGCATCTATCACCTGCTGAGGTTTCAGGCTCATACAGGCATTATCAAGATAGACTATAGGCTTGCCTTTTATCTCTTTCTGCAGCACCTGGAAATCATTCCTTATCTTTTCTATATTCATCCCCATAGTCTATAAAACATCATGACCGCTTAAGCTGTCTGTCCACTATCTGGCTGAGCTCTTTAAAGCTCTGAGGGCCTACTACTGTCTCGCCATTTATGAAAAATGTAGGAGTTCCATATATCCCTGCTTCAATGCCTGCCTGATATGATAAGTTTACCTTATCAGCGTACTTCCCTGAATCAAGGCACCCGTCAAATATCGAGGCATTAAGGCCCATATCTGCAGCATAACCTTTTAGGTCTTCGTCTGTTGACTCTACATTGCTGGCGAA
>CAYNQH010000122.1:0-4379 GCA_964399255.1 uncultured Methanosarcinales archaeon
AAGCTTGCATATACCCTCAATGCCTTTAGCATTTTCATAAGCCTCTTGTATATGCAATTCCCTCGCTTTTATCTCTTCTAAAGAAAGACCATCTTTTAACATGATATTTATTATCTTTTGAGTGAAGTTCAGAGTGATATTCTCATTTCTCATGTAAAACAAGCAAGAACCCTGTTCATAACCCCTAAGTTCATAATAAGATGTCCTATTAAGTATTGCATCACCTTCCATAGACTCTTTGAACATATGTATAAAAGTTGAATTTCGACAATCACTCGCAGCTTCGATAAAACAATCAAAATCTGTTCCACAATTAATATAACCTCTCACATCTACATTGGTTAGATTAGACTCTTCACTAGTCTCCTCAACATCCTCAGGAAGAGATTCGTCAATAACTTGGCCGCCAAAATCCGGAGTTTCTTGTGATTCCCCCATATATTGTATCTGAGTCTCCTCACCCCCTCCCCTAATCCCAAAATAATATGCTCCTCCTAAAACACCTAAAACAACAACAGAAGTGGTGATGATCCATATAATCGGAAGCCATTTTGGAGAACTTAAGGTTGCTAAAGAAGGATTAGAAATGTTTAATGAATTTATTGCTTCATCAACCTCTTTTTGGTCCCATCCTGACTGAACTAATGCACTTATGATCTGCTCTGAAGAAACACCTTTAGACAAGTTTGATTTTATGTAATCAACAATCTTAGGATTCACCATAAAAGACCTCTTTATTAATCAAGGCTTAGCCATCTTCCATATCAGCTGGAAGTATTTCCTGTAACCATCAGCAATGCCTTTCTCCCTTATAAGGACACCCATAGGATTCTCGCTCCAGAGGACTATAGCAAGATTATCTCCATAGATATTTGTCGCTGCAGGGCTCGCATATTCCTTAGGGACAAACCTGACCTGGGCAAGAGGTATCTTCCTGACATATTCATTGCCACGAGCGCTCTCATCGAATATTATCTTGACAGGAATCTTCCTCTTTGCCCTTGACTTATCAAAATGAGGGAAATAATATTTCAATATCTCGGGAGCATCAACCGCTGCGCCGAATATAAGGATCTCCTTGCCAACCCTTATCTGGTCGTCAAACAAGGTCTTCATCGCCAGCCTGCCCCTATAGAACAAGGTCTCTTTCTTATCCTTTGAAAGCTTCTTCTTAAGCTCTAGCTCCGGAATCAAGGTCTTTATATTGGCCTCTTTCTCTTTCATTATCTCTAACAGCCTGTCAGGCTCAGCAGCTTCAAAGTATTTCCTATTGTTTGTCTTGATGTAGGATACTAAGCCTTTCTCTATCAGACGTTCGATAGCATCATATACCGACCTACGATGGATCCCAGTATTCCTAGATATCGTGCCTGCAAGAGAGGATCCGGATTCCAACAGCATTATGTATATCTTAGCCTCTGTTGCAGTAAGCCCTGCCTGCTCTAAAAATTGTATGTTCATCCAGGGGGGTAAGGATAGAATCTATATAAATATTGTGGTGATTATTATACCATCAAACAATCTTTGAGGTTTGAAGAGAAGAGATTTCTGTGTGGACCTTAGCCGGTTCTATCTCATCGAGCTTTAGGCGCTGCTCAGCCGCGTTTATTATCATCCTTAGCATCTCTGAGTAGGATATGCCTGCAAAATTAGACATCTTTGCAAGATGGCCATCCCAGCACCAACCAGGGTTAGGATTGACCTCTAGCAGCTTAGGGTTCCCCTGAGAATCAAATCTCCAGTCAAACCTGCAGTAATCCCTGCATTCAAGCCTTTCAAAAAGTTTCATGCAGTATTCTACAAGGTGTTTCTCTGTCCCGTTCTGAAGTTCTACAGGGACTGAGCGGAGGCAGGAATAAGGCGAGGCAGGATCCCACTTTGCTTCATAGCCGCAGATCTTAGGCAGCCCTTCAGGCAGCAGGGAATAATCCTCCTCTATAACAGGCAGGGCAACATAGTTCTCAGAAGGATTCCCTATTATCCCTACAGTTATGTCTTTTCCTACAAGGAACTCCTCAAGAAGCATCGGATAGTTGTAACCGAATTTCTTCCTTACCTCTACTATTGCATCATTAAGCTCTTCTACATTATAGACAACACTCCTCTGTGTTATCCCGAAGCTTGAATCCCCAAAGTTCGGCTTCACTATGACCGGGAAGGCTATCTGAAGATCATAGACCTTATCCTCTGGCTTTATGAAATATGCATCAGGCACAGGGATCCTCATCTCATTCGCTACCCCCCTTACAAGGGATTTATCATAGCAGAACGCAAGGCATTGAGGACCTGCACCGGTATAGGGTATCTTCAAGGTCTCCAGGATTGCAGGTATATGCAGCTCTTTCCTTGGGTTATTATCATGCCCTTCATCGCATAAGTTCAAGACTATATCAAGCTTGCCTTTTTCCCTTAGCTTAAGAAGGTCCTGTATCAAGGTATCATGGTTATCGACGTATGTGAACCTATATCTTCCTGTCTGTTCAAGCTCTTTCAAAGCTGCCTTCATCTGGTTTATAGTATGGATATCATCTTCGTCAAAGACTCCTGCCGGCTTTAGAGGATCAGGCTTTTTTGGATCGCCAAGGGCTACAGTCACCTCTCTTGGCTTGATGCTCCTCATCTTTACCTTTGTCCATTCTTTCCTTGCTTCTGCAGTGACTATTATCCTTCTCTCCATCATCCCAAGATCCTGGTTGCGCTGGGAGTCAGGGGTCATCTCGCCTACAAAGCTTATGCTGCTGAAGCCCGCCTTCTGGAGAAGCTCTCTCATCCCTTCTTTTGAATATATAGTCTCAGCATAGAACTGGTCAACTAAAATCCCTCTTTGGGTATGCGTGACTATCTCCCTTGAGATTATCCTCTGGCCGTTATCTGAAAGGGACCTTTCACGATTGACAAACATATCTTTATCAATCCATTCCCAAGACATCTTCTGGAAATTGTCCCTCAGGTACTCGCCGTCTGCTACATCGATAAGGAGCTTTCCTTGAGGCTTAAGGACCCTCAATACCTCCCTAAGGACCTTTAGGTCATCCTCTTCTGTCTCGAAATAGCCGAAGCTGTTCCCAAGGATCATAACATGGTTGAATGTATCTGGAGAGTAAGGCAGCCTTCTTGCATCGCCTTCCCTGAACTTTACAGGAAGGCTCTCTTTCTTGACCAAGGATTTTGCCCTCTGTATAAGATAATGGGACCTATCAAGCCCGTCAAGCTCTGTAAGGCCTCGCCTTGCAAGCTCGAGAGTATGCCTCCCCTGTCCGCAGCATAGGTCAAGAACCCTGTCTTCAAGGGTTATCCCAAGAAAATCCATAAAATGATCGATCTCTTTCCTTGTTATCTTAAGATCCTCAACAACATCTCCGTCTGTCTTGAGGTACATCGCATTGAAGATCTTGCCCCACCAGTGAGGGTCGACATGCCTCTCAAGATTAGAAACCTGGCCTAATGATTTCTTTTCTATCTTCCCATTTCCAGAACTTTTCTTTCCGTTACTTTTTTGGGTTTCGTTCATTTATTATCAAGCTATTTAAAGCCTGTCCTTATAATGTGTTTTTGTGGGTTATAATAACATGCTTATAAACTTTGTTATTTTACTCTCGGAGAAACAAAAATAAAAACGAAAGATAGAAGGTTTAAGGTGCGTAAACAAGGTTTATGGAGGGTATAAAAGACCTAAGAAAAATCTTCATATGACAGAATTCAGTTTACCGAAGAAGAAAATGGGACAACCCTACCATCATCGGCCTTCTTGTATATCGCTCCAGCTCTGCTGACCAGTATCTCTTTCACCCTCTCCCTTCTTGATGACTCAAGGATGATCTCTCCTTCCTCCTGCCTGTATTGAGAGTCAACCCCTTCTAATACATACCTTGTATAGACCCTATTTGTGGAAGGATCCTGATACTTGCCTAATGGCCTGTTTATCTCGTCTATAAAGTACATCCTGTTGACACCATCCTTCGTAAACTCAGGTATGACCCCCATCCCTGTGCCATTATAAGGGGTTGCTTTTATCTGGTAAGACTTGGCATTGGGATATACATTAGCTGTCCTTATAGCATTTCGTGTCTTAAGCCCCATCTTTGTAGGCTTGACCTTGCCGTCCTGGCTTAAGAAATTATAAGGGACCTTGTCTGCAAAGTTGAAATCTTCAGCCCCTATATTGTTGTTGAACTCCATTATCCTTATTATGCGGCGGTTAACCTGGTCTACTATATGCGCCCCGTCATTTCCTTCCTGGCCTGAAAGGTATCTTATGAAATCATCAGCAGAATTAATAGACACCCAGTCATCATCAGATATGTCCCTATCAAGGACTACCCTCTGCTTCCTTAGCTTATCTACAAGAGTCTCTCCGTTTGCCCATATAAGGACTCCCT
>CAYNQH010000123.1:0-994 GCA_964399255.1 uncultured Methanosarcinales archaeon
TCCATCCTGCAAAGACTTCTGCATGATGTATAGTCGCTGAAAGGAATAGGAAACGCAACTTCTTAGTGGAGAAGATGATAGATTCTTCCCATACTATCCCTCTCTGGACATCAGAGATATAGTGGATCTCATCAAATATCACATAAGATATGCTGTCCACAAGAGGGTCATTAGAGAGAAGCATGTTCCTGAAGATCTCTGTGGTCATTATCAGCACATCGCCTCTTGGGTTGATGACTACGTCTCCGGTCAGTATACCTACCTTGCTGTCCCCATATTCCTTCCTGAACTGCCTGTACTTCTGGTTTGAAAGCGCCTTGATAGGTGCTGTGTAGATGACCTTCTTGCCCTGCTTAAGCTCTTTGTCTATAAGGTAGTCTGCTATCAGGGTCTTTCCTGTCCCTGTTGCAGCACTGACCACTACGCTATGATTCCTGTCTAGAAAACCTATTGCATCTTCCTGGAACTTATCAAGCTCGAAATTTTTATATCTCAATTTTTTTTATCTCTTCTCCTCTTTTATACATGTTAAATATTGGCCTGTGATGAAAATCTTTCCTTTGGGAATGATGATGACATCCTTAAGGTTAATAGCTTTTTGCTATATAGACTACCTCTTTGGCAGGCTTTCCGCAGAAAGGGCAATTTCCTTCAGCCTTCTCTTTCTTGTCAACCCTTGTCCCTCTGACAGTAGCGCCTATATCTTTCTCTATTATCCCAGCGCATTCTTCACCTTCGAGGTCGCATGAGCAGAAAGAACATCTTACCATCTTCCCGCCTTCTATGGCTTTCTTGACCTCTTCAGAGGTATTTGCATCTACTATGCTGTCCTTGAACATGGCTTCAGCCTTCTCCTTCAGGTTCTTCGTGAATGTCTTGGCTATGCTGTTTATCTCCTTGATTATATCTGATTCTTTTACTGTCCTCTTGCCTTCCTCTTTCCTGAGTGTTATTTTTGCCTGTTTCTTCTCGAGGTCCTTAGGGCCCTGCTCTA
>CAYNQH010000123.1:1004-4378 GCA_964399255.1 uncultured Methanosarcinales archaeon
GGAACGCCGCGCATCTCCCATTCGTTGAATTTCCATCCTGGGCGTTCATCCCTGTCGTCGATGACGACATCATAGCCTTCTTTTTCCAGCTTCTCTTTGAGCTCCTTGCATTTTGCAAGGACCTTTTCCATAGTATCATCGAAAAGTATAGGGACTATAACAACATTCTTTGGCGCTACATTGAAAGGCAGCACAAGGCCTTTATCATCGCCGTGGAAGGCGATCATCGCGCCGTATATCCTGCTGACTGCAGGGCCGTAGCATGTTATGAAAGCATACTGGTCATTGCCTTCCTCATCCATATACTTTACATTGAAAGGCTTTGAGAAGTTCTGGCCTAGCATGTGCGTGCTAGGCAGCTGTATGACCTTGCCTGAGCCCATGAGCGCGTCTGCCGCAAAGTTGTTCTCTTCTCCCGGGAACTTATCCCACTGCGGACGCTTAAAGAATATGAATGGCATCGCGAGCCCTTCAAGTAGGAACTCTTTTGTAGTCTCCATGTCTTCTATGACCTGGTTCTCTGCATCTTCCCTTGTAGCGAAGGCATCATGCGCTTCTACCCAGTGGAATTCCCTTGCCCTGAAGAATGGCCTTGTAGCCTTGCCTTCATACCTGAAGACAGAGCAGCTTTGATACCTCTTGAAAGGAAGGTCCTTATAGCTCCTTATCCATAATGAGAACATCTGATAGAATGCAGTCTCGCTCGTTGGTCTAAGGGCAAGCTTTTCCTCAAACTTTTCTCCTGCGCCGTGCTCAGTTACCCAGAACACCTCTGGTGTGAAGCCTTCTACATGCTTGCTCTCAAGCTTGAAATTTGATTCTGGTATGAGGGTGGGGAGGATGATCGGTTCATGGCCTTTCTTGTCAAGGATCTTTTCTATAAGGCTGTACATCTTTTTTATGCTCCTGGTTGACCAGTGCTGATATACAAGAAATCCTTTGACATTATACCTCAAGTCTCCCAGCTCGGCTTTCTTGACTATCTGGGTATACCATTCGCTGAAATCTTCGTCTTTCTTCGCGGTTATGCCTATGGATTTCTCATCCTCTTTCTTATCCTGCTTTTTCTTTGTCATTATAGTTTCTGCATGGTCCTCTTTTTAAATACTTTTTGGTTGTATAGCCCGAATTGGGCTTAATTTAATGTTTTACAATATGCAGGACCTCATCCGACAGATATTTATAATCCAAAACCTTCAGTTTATGCTGAGGAACCCAGAAATGATAATATTCCACATACCTCACTCCAGCTGCAGGATCCCTGAAGAATATAGGGCCCAATTTGTCTTGCCAGATGATAGGCTTGAGATTGAAGCGAGAATCATGGCAGATCTGTTTGTTGATATGCTGGTGGAGAATATAGACGAAGAGAAAATTGTATTTCCTATATCAAGGATCGTCTGCGATGTTGAAAGGTTTAGGGACGATAAGGAAGAAGAGATGGCAAGAGTAGGCATGGGGGTTGTGTATACAAGATGCCATGATCTCAGCCCTTTGCGTAAGGCGGATGCAGATGCAGAGAAGATCAAATCAGCTCTTTATGATCCTCATCATAAACTTTTGGAAGGCAAGGTAAACCATTTTTTAAAGTTGTTAGGCCGGTGCTTTATCATTGACCTTCATTCTTATCCTGATAAACCTTTGCCTTATGAACTGCATAAAGAAGATGCAAGACCAGATATCTGTCTTGGTTTTGATGAGGCTCACATGGATCTGGAAATTGTTGGTAATATCAGATCATTGTGTGAAAAAAGAGGGTTTAGTGTAAGGGAGAACGAGCCTTTTAAAGGTTCGATAGTTCCATTGAGAATGTATAGGAAGGATAAGCATGTCAAGTCATTGATGATTGAGATAAACAAAAAGACATACCTCCAAGAGTTTGAAATTGATAAGATAAAGTTTGATAAGCTCAAAAGATTGACAGAGAACATCATTGATATCATAAGATCTTCCTATTGAGATAGGATCTCTTATTCACTGTTAGATTTTGTAAGCTCCTTTGTCTTCTTATATTTTATTCCCATCTTATCAAGGATTTCTTTTATCCTCTCTTTCTCTCCACCTAGGCCTTTCCAGTCTAGCACTACAAGCTCTACCTTCTCCAATGTCCTCTCTATAGCCTGTTGGATCATCTCCTTGTCCAGGCTCTCGAGATTATACTTAGGGCAGATGTGGCCGAAAGCATAGTCTGTCTCCAGCATAACCCTCTTAAAATTGGGGGTATGGTGCAGGCCTCCTATGCCCATAGCAGCGTTATACTTAGGCAGGGGATTCTTAAGGATGAACATTATCGTGTTAGCTATTATATGTCCTGCATCCTTCCTTTCCCATGCTTCTTCATCGCTTCCTATCTCTATGAACATAGTAGGCTTCTCTAGATAAGGCCCGTGATGTGTGCATTCTTGGATCACATCAAAGCCAAGATTGTTAAGCTCTTCAAGCTTGAGAAGAGCGAACTTCAGCAGGGAAGCAGGAGCTACACATACATTCCTGTTCTTGCCCCCAAAATCAGCCTTGCCCCAGTTTCCCTGGACATGCACAGAAAGGCTGTGCACTCCTGAAACTGACTGGTGCTTTGTGGCGAATAGTATCAGCTCTGCTTCTGGATATACATTCTTGTCGATGTCTTCGTTGTAGATGGATTCTTTTTCTACTGTGTAGAGCTTTATCTTTTTGTATTCATAGACTGGCTCATTATCATAGCTCTCTTCAGTCTCCTCAAAATCATAGAGTTCTATAAGATTGTTCTTTATGTTAATCCCCGCTATATCTTTCTTCGATACTATTATTGCTGTTTTTATCATCTATTTCTCCCTCACCTCAGAAGAACCAAGAACCTATCTTGAAGAATATCCCTGCTATGCCTGTCTTCATCTTTGTCGTGAACTTAACCCCATGATACTCGATCTCCTTGTTGTCTAAGGCATCCTTAAAAGCCTGCATCTGGTCTGTAGAATTCAATATCCTGTCAAATGTAGATTCGCTTGTGGTTACCATAAGGGTAGTGGGCTCTGTGACATTCTCTATTGACACTATCCTGCCGTCATCAGTCTTTACTTTCATCATTATAACCGACCAGTCATTCCTTTTGATTGTAGCATTGATTATCTCATAGCCGAATATGCTTTTCACAAATCCAGGCACCTTGTCTGTATGGTTATTATAGTCTGTGACAAGCTGGTCCATGTTGTTGAGCACATCATCGAGGTTCTTGACCTTGACATACCGTCCGGTATAGGTTGGATTCATCATAGCAGCAGAAAATCCGAATACCAGAAGTATAAGCACTAAAGTATATACGGCAATCTTATGTTTCATTTCCATAATATCCACCTTTTGGTTTTTGGCTGTATATCAAGATAACCTCCCTAATA
>CAYNQH010000124.1:0-4340 GCA_964399255.1 uncultured Methanosarcinales archaeon
TAAGGGCACATAATATATAAATATTTCGGTTATTTGTGCCCATACAAAAAGATTCTGCATATCCTGACTTTTTACGCACACACAAAACCAATATTCCTGAAATAGCAGAATTCTTGCGATAGAAGGCTCAGCTCAAAGATACAGAATCTATAAATATTTCGTAGTTTACCATTATTAAGTGGGTATAATATGATTTTTTTGTCTCACTACTATCTATAATACCTCATATTTCTTTAAATACTCAGGTATCTTATTGCCTACCAGTATGATTAAATTAGCACAGGTGATGGTATGAGCTATTGTTGCGGTGGAAGCTGCGCCCCTCGCATAGGAGCAGTAGAACCATGTTATTCTGCTAGCCCTGGCTTTCAAAATAAGGAAAGCTATCAACCTATGGGTATGAGCTCTAAGTATAGGGCAAGCCGGATGTATACTGGTTCGTATAGCTCTTCAGGATCTTCTTATAGTTCTTCAGGGGGTAGCTATAGATGAGCTATGGCCATGGATGCAGCAGCTGTGGTTCAGGCTGCGGTTCAGGATGCTATTCTTCAGGCTCAGGGCTTGACAGGATAGTCAAGTATGCAAACGCCAGCACCTCTAATATGTACACTAGGGACTATAGCCATAGCCTTACCTCTTCAATATCTGCAGTGCCTGATTATTCAGATAGCATGAAACCTTCAGGGTTTGATTATATCATCAACCTTGATGCTCACAAGCCAGAGGTGATATCCTCAGGAGGAGGTGCAGGCATCAGGTCCAATTATGGAAATAACGACAATTATGGCCATAGTAAGGTGGAGATCTCAGAGAATTATAACAACTCAAAGCCTACAACTAACGGTCCTACGATCATAAACAGTTTCATAAATCCTTGGGTCCAGACCAGGTTCATAGGAGAGGTAGGGGAGATAAGGAATTACATCGAGCAGGCTTTTGAGGTTGTGACAGGGAAGAAGATGCCTAATGATTTCACTATTGAGCTCTGTGATGAAAATAGGCTGAAGAAGATGCATATTGATTTTGGAGGCACTTGGAGCCCAGGCATACAAGGGTTTGCCATCAACAGGAAACACATAGGCGGCCAGAACCATATCTTCATAAAGAAAGGCGATCTTGCCAATGTCATGATAGTCATAGGCCACGAGCTCGGCCATATAATGAGCACAACGCTTCTCAACAAGCATGATGAGGAGGCAAAGGCCTATGCTTTCGAGCTCGCCTGGCTCAAGGCACTTAAGGACAACAACATAGCAGAACTGGGAGAGGCAATAAACCTTGGCAAGCCTGCTGAGAATGGTCTGCACGATGTATCGTTTAAGTTTGTCAGCGAGCTCTTGCAGCAGGGCATGTCTGCAATAGATATATTCTGGAGACTCATCTCAGGAGATATCTCTTATGCTATGCAGGGCTATCTTTAAGGCAGATCCAATCATGTTCAAAGCAGCATTCAGGCAGCAGCTTCTCATAAGATGCACAATGTTCACAAGACTCATAAGGCCCATATGACTTTTTTGTCTCACTCATATTCATTCTATCCCAGATTTATTTAAATATCCTGAAGTCTTACTATAGAAGGTAGTGATAATTATGTCACTAGGATAAATAAGATAAGATATTGTAAGTTTGATTATCTGACGGATGGAGGTTCAGAAAATGGCAGAAAAAGCAAGCAGAGAAGAACAGGTAGGATTCCATAAAGGATCCCTAAGCACATTGGCAAAGGAGAGAGAAGAGCTAGCAAGGATGCTGAGCATCGTTGAGCAGCTCATGCAGATGCATGTCAAGGCTCTTAAGGAACTCGGAGTAGACCTTGAGAAGATGGCAAGGGCAGCAGCAGCTGCAAGCAGCGCTCCTCTCGAGAAGAAGCTCAAGAAGAAGTAAGCCTATCAGTCATAGGCTATCCATAGGTTAATATGTCGGGACAAGGTTGTCCCACTAAACTGTTTTTCATCTCAACTTTGTTTATAAATGCCAGATACCTTATACATATCGGGTGGTGAAGAAGCCACACTAAAGATATAAGGATGAGGTATTAAGATGGCAGAAAAAGTAAAGGATATCGAAGCAACAATAAAAGAGATGGGCGTCGAGGGCATACTAGGCTATCAGACCCAGCAGGGAATGATAAAGGCCGGCGGCGAATATAAAGATGCAGCTGAAAAGATAAATTCAGATGCGTTCAAGAAGAAGATTTCCGGCAAGTATCAAGGCAAGGCAAACACAAGCCAGATTGCAGCTGAGTTCGGGAGAGAATATCTAAAGAATCTCGGGCAGGATTTCAGCAAGAAGGATGACGAAGCGGTGCATGCTGAGCTTGCGCTTGCAGCAGGAAGGGAATACTCTTCTGTGATTGCAGCACTCGGGCATGGAGATGTAGAACAGGCAAAGACTCTCCTTGGAAGGAACAGCTCCTACCAACATGGGGCTACAAGGAAAAGCGTGCTCAACACGACCATGAGGAATAATGAAGGTTTGCTGAATGATGCAGTAGGGTACCTGAGCCAGGCCCCTCCATGGAAAGGGCACTCAAAGAACATAATCACTGCAAACCTTGATGATTATCTTGAGGCTGCAGGTTCAGCTCACGAGGCATACCAGCAGGTCGGACCTATGAAACCGGCTGCAGTATATGCTCCAGGCAGATAGGATCTAAAAAAGAGAGTATCAAAATGGTTTAGGCCAATTTTTTGTTTTATTTTTTAATTTTTTTTTAAACTTAATTTTTTTAAACATCCAGACGATGATCGAACCAAGAGTACATCAGAAATATAGCAAACATGATCTTTTTCTAGGCATGCCTATACAGGATGATGGGATTGATACTCTTAAGTATGGCAGGAAGAAGGTGTATGATACTATAAGGGATACTGTTAAAGGCATGTTCGGAGAGGCAGTAGGCTCTAATATAGCCCAGCTTGAGGATGCAGTGTCTTACGAGCTCAGCAAAGACTATCTCTCACAGAGAGATGTCTCTACTGCGGTCTATGAGGGCCTTAGAGGGCAGGAGCTGACGATGCAGCAGCTCGATGATAAGATAAGATATGGCTTCTGGGATAATGCGCTGAAGATCAATGCAGGCAATAAGAGCAAGGCTGCAGAGATTGCAGGGGTCAACAGGAGGACTGTGCAGAGAGCAGTCGATGAGCTGGGCATAGAAGCCGATAGGTACAGGATCAACTCTCCTGATTCGATCTATCATGACCAGAAGCTAGGCCAGCCAGGATACCTTGACCAGCAGGAGATAGGCGATCTTATAATGGACAAGTTCAAAGAGTTCAAGAACAATGTCCCAGGATCTGCATATCAGACGATCGATAATCTCAGCAGAAACCTTTCGGACCAGCTGAACAGCAGGCTCTCTGATATATCATTCAATACTGATTATAGGACGACTTTCCATGAGGTAAAAAGCCAGTACCTCACAGATATAGCCAGGAAGTTCAACTTCGATGTTAGAGGCAATGCTGATAACCTTTATGAGATAGCGAAGAAGCTCGGCGTAGATAAAAAGACTGTTCTGAGGAACTTCGAAAAATATGATGTCCCTACTACCTTTCCAGAGGCGGAAGCAAAGGAGAGGAAACAGGAAGAGCAGATGAAACGCCTTGAAGGCATAGAGCTGCTGAGCTCTTCAGGAAGAAGGCAGGATCAGGGCATAGCATCGCTCAGCAATATGTACATGAGCGAGATGAACCAGGCTCTGCTCCAGGAGATACAGAGAAGGATGCTTAAGGATAAAGGTCAGGATGCTTCGAAGAAGATAGCCCTTGATGAGGGGAGAAAGAACCCTTCATCATCAGCCAATCCGAAAGATGTCAGGACGATAGATGATAAGGCCGATAGGATCTCATCAGCTATATTATTCGAGGATATCCCTGCAGGCAAGGACGGAAAGTTCTGGAAACAGGCAGCCTGATAAAGGATTAGCAGATCATATACCTCCCATAAGATCTTATATTTTTGAATTCTAGGACAGCCTTGTCGCATTAAATTGTTCTCAATCGCGGATTTCTTTATAAACCTGGAAACCATATATATGTATAGGCAGTTAAGGTGTCACACAAAGGTGTCACACAAAGGTGTCACACAAAGGTGTCACACAAAGGTGTCACACAATGTGGCTGAACAGCACCGCTGCACTAAACATAAAGGTGGAATCATGGCAGAAGTTGCAAAAGTTAATATGAAAGATTATGCAAAGATGGGTGAGAAAGAAAAAGATGAGCAGGCAAAGAACCTATGGGAACTTATGAAGCTGATGTATGGAGATAATCCTGCAGCAGGATCCAATATGCTCTTCAACATGCCTTTTAACATGCCTTATGCAGGAGCGCATT
>CAYNQH010000125.1:0-4246 GCA_964399255.1 uncultured Methanosarcinales archaeon
ATAGTGCAGTCGATTTTTTGATTAGCAAAGACGGAGGCAAGCTGGTTATTAACCGGGCCTATACCCCGCCTTATCTTGGAACCCGTGCCGGGAGCAAAACTCTTCTTCCTACTCCCTCACCAGCCGCGATTTGTCCTTTTTTATGTTATAATTGCATTCCTTGACGAGCTGTTCTACCTCTTCTCCGACTTCCTTGCTCTCTACCTTGAAAGCCTCTGTGAACTCCTGCTGCTTTGCAAGCATAGCCCTGTCGACGCTTATCCCTAATGTTATCGCTATGTCTTTTGTGGTCATGTCGCTGAAGCTTGTCAGCTCGATCCCTTCATTGATGAGGAAGTCAAGAATATTCTTCAGCTTTGATGAGCTTGCACCTATCTCTATTATCTGATAGTTCTCATCTTCCCTTGTAGATTCTACCTCTTCAAAATAACCATAAGGTATGAATATAGCAGCTCCGTCTTCTACTATGAAAGGATGAGATACCCTCATTGCAGAAAGGATATCCTCGACCTCAGCCCTTGTCTTCTTTGTGCATATCACAAGAGGGATATTTTTTTCTTTTATCTTCTCTATCGCTTCTGCTGCTATAGTCCAAGAATTAGTCTTTGTATCTAAGAGTGTTCCCTCAAGTGCTGTAAAGATTGCTATATTCCCCTCCATTGACCTAAAAAATCATTGTTTTCTTTAAAAATCTTTTGGTCAAATGGCAAAAAATATATAGCAAATGGATTAATTTTAAGGCATGAACACAGAAATAGTAAGTAAGATAGTGAACAGCCTTGCCCAAAGAGAGTTCAAGCAGGACTGCATGGTAAAATTCTCTGACCAAAGGTATAGCCCATTCCCTGCAAACAAGAGCAACTTCCGCAAGATACATGATGCTGGAAATGGAAAGAAGATAGCTTTCATCGACGGAGGCAATGCAGAGGTCATATCTTCACCAGAGCTTTCTGTCAGCCTGGTAAGGGTCTATTGCACGGTCTATCAGGATAATAAACGGATCTCTTCACAGATAGCAGAGTTCTATTCTGTCGCAACATCTTTCCTTAAGGAGGGGGAGGTGCATTACGGCGCGGAGATATATGACGTAAAAGGAATTTCAGGACTCGATGCTTCAATGATGACGTTCAACTCTTATGACCCTACGATAAAGCAGGGCATATTCAGGTCTAAGATAGGAATCATAGGAGGCATCGCGAGGAGGTTTGCCGAGATAAAGATGGCTGCTGCCGCAGCAGCGATGCTTGAAGAAGGAGATATGATAGTCAGAGACGGGACATTGCAAAGCTCTGTGACAGGAGAATCAGGCCTTCTTGAAGAACTTTACATGAAAGCATCCTCAAGAGGGGTTATAGTAACTGGTCTTGCAAAGACCTCAAATCTTTATATGGATGATGGCAGTGCAGCATCATCCTACTTCCTAAGGCTCGGCCCAGAAGGTAAGTGGTTCTACCACCCTATCGCAGAGATAAGACACCCAGACCATAAGGCAGACTTATATTTTGCAAGGCTTAATGATATGTCTAACCACGTATTCAGGTTTGAGGTATACAAACAGGGCAGGTATGATATAGAAAATCTGGTCTCAATGCTTGCAGGTAATGCGAAGGATCCTGTCTTCCTAGGCTACCCATATGGCCTTGTTGAGGCAGACCAGTTTGCCAGGGTGACAAGGCAGGATGTCGAATACGCAAGGGCTATGTTCATGGCAAAGGCTGGCAAGGAATGGGCTCGTATCAAGGATCTGATGAGCTCTTCAGATGCTCATGATGTTCTTGATAACATAAGATGATGAATGTGCAAATTGCAGAATTTCTCCTTGCTTGGCAGCTTATCTTCCATTATGCCTTATTTATAAGAAGATTATCAATGCCCTCTATCAGGTCTCTTGTCATGCCCGCTCCTTTTTGGAGATACTTGTCTGCTCCTGCCTCTTTGCAGCAATCTTCAATAGGGGGGTAATTCTCTCTGCTTACATTTGTAAGCACGATCACTGGGGTGTCATGGTTAAGGGAGCCTTCATTTTTGATATCCAAGAGCAAAGCCAATCCTGTTGCGAAACCATACCCAGTTACTGCATCACTATACCTATCTTTAGGGTCTTGGCTTTGAAGGCCGTCTTGGCTCATCACCAGGCCGCAGATTATCAGGTCATACTTTTCCTCTTCTAACAACCTTATTCGTGCGAGAGCTAGTTCGCCATTCCTATCGTTTGGCCGGAATATATGGATGTTGTATCTTTCAGCCATTCTTTCTACATCTACTCCTGCATTGTAATGATCATTATCTACCCATGCTATTGCTGGTTTTCCATGTCTGTGAGTCAGAACTGTTGCTATTTCTCTTCCCATATTAAAACCCCTCCTTGGACCTATCAGGACCTGATCGGATAGAGGCAGGCATTGAACTTTATAAATTTTTTTAGTGCATTCAGAAACCTTTATAAACCAGCATTATTTATGTTCTAAACAATAAAAATAGGGGTGATCTTATGGAACAGAACGTCGGTCATTATTCATTCTTGGTAGGAGTTTTTCTGGCATTGATCCTTGCATTGTTTGCAAGTGCGATGAGCGATTATATCTATAGTATCATAACATTTGTGTTGGTGGTCTTAGGATTCATAGTGGGGTTCCTGAACATCACTGCAAAGGAGACTACAGAGTTCCTTGTAGCCTCAGTCACGCTCATAGTACTTAGCACTGCGCAGCTTGCAGTCATAAACAATTTTGTCGCAGGGCTAGGCACTCTTCTTGAAGCCATACTTGCCAACATAGCGGTATTTGTCGCTCCTGCAGCGATGATAGTATCTCTTAAGGCTATAAAGACCTTGGCAGAGAAGAAGTAAGGATAATATTTTGCTTATTTTTTTATAAGGTTTAAGATTGTTTTTAAGATTGATTGATGGGGTTTTACAGGAGGGAAGAGGATACAAATGTTTGATGTCATAAGCTGCGGTTCAGCAACAATCGATGTCTTCGGGCATACTAACGATTCTGAAGTCATAAAGATAAAGGATTCTCACGGAGAAGAGGATTTCATCGCCTACCGTTCTGGCGCAAAGATACTGATAAAGAAGCTTGAGTTCTCGACAGGAGGCGGCGGCACGAATACTGCCGCAAGCATGTCATTGCTCGGCCTTAATGTGGCCTACCTCGGCAACCTGGGCAATGATGAGAACGGCGATATGGTAATAAGGGCCTTGAAACAGTATAAGATAAAGTTTATCGGCACCAGAAGCAATCATATGACTAACTATTCATATGTCCTTGAAAGCCTTGAGGGAGACAGGACTATCCTTGCGTATAAGGAAGCAAGCTCCTACCTTAACTTTGATAAGATAAACAAGGCTCAGCTCAAGACAAGGTGGTTCTACTTCTCCTCCTTGATGGGCCCTTCTTTTGAGGCGATGAAAAAACTTGTCGCATTCGCAAAAGAAAAAGGGATCATGGTAGCTTTCAACGCAAGCAACTACCAGGCCCAGCAGGGAAAGGCTGTGCTTGCACCAGTACTCTCAAAGACCGACCTCCTGATCCTTAACAAAGAAGAGGCCGAGCTTATGACAGGATTGAAGGGTGCCAGCATTGAGACTCTCCTGAAAGACCTGCATGCTGCAGGCCCGGTCATAGTCGCTGTAACCAAGGGAAAGGAAGGCATAGACGTTCTTTATGAAGGCAGGATATACTCGGCCAAGCCTCCTAAGACAAAGGTATTGCAGACTACAGGGGCAGGGGATGCTTTTGCTTCTTCTCTCTTGGCAGGGTTGGTCAAGAAGAGAGGAGATATAGAATTTGCGATAAAGCTAGGACTTACCAATGCAAGCTCATGTATAGAGAAAGTAGGGGCAAAGAATGGGCTTCTTAGCTATAAAGAAGCCTTGCAGAGGATGAAGAAGCATCCTGTCAGGATAGTAAAAAGAGTATTGAAATAAAATTATTGAAATAAGATTATGTTGAAATAAAACTAAGGAGGAGGGTTTTTACATGAATTATGACCGAAGGTTAGTCGAGGCATATCTTAATGAAGAAAATAAAAATGAGAAAGGATCAAAGGTGGGAGGCGGCCTATTGCACTATTATGTGCTTACCGCAGCCGTGATAATAATCATAATAGCGAGCGTGATATGATGGTCTTAACAACAGGAAAAAGGATATTAGATGATGCAAACAAAGCCAAGTATGGGGTAGGAGCATTTAACATAAACAATATGGAATTCCTGCAGGCGGTCATATCTGCTGCAGAGAAC
>CAYNQH010000126.1:0-4227 GCA_964399255.1 uncultured Methanosarcinales archaeon
TTCTCCCCCTGTTAACCTGACTTTTTTTATTCCAGCGGCTTCTATCATCTTGATCTTATCAGTAAGGTCTTTAACATCTACCTTGTTGTTTTTGGTCCCATAACCTTCACCAAACCCTCCGTTGCCATCAGGGCTGCAGTAGTAGCACCTGAAGTTACAGGCGTTGGTTATTGCTATGGTCACATAAGGAAGTCTATCCTTTCCCATTTTTTCTTGCCTCCAATAGTTCGTAGAATCTTGCAGGGACTGAAGGGTCTTTCATTATATAGAAGAAGCTGACGCTCCTTAGCAGCCTATTGTCTTCGTTGTAGTCAAGAGCGTCACCTACAAATTCAAGATATGCTCTTTGTTCATCTTTGAACTTGCTTAGGAAATTGCTTATTGTGGCTCGGGTCCTCATCTGGTCCAATCTGGCTTCCTTTACCTCTTGGTAGACTTCGCCTGGGTTTTTGAAGTTAGGGTATAAGCTAGGTATATCATTGAATCTTTTCCTTAGCCTGCTTACTACCTTATCATTCTCTAGGATTATCCTGATGAGCTTGTCTCTTGTGGAGGTATGCTTTAGGAAGTACTCAAAGTCCTTGCCTTCGAAGAAGAATGCGTCTTGGCAACAGTTCTTCCGCAGGTAGTTCCCTAGAACCTCTAGCTCTTTGATTCTGATCTCTTCATAGAATGTTCTACCAGATGGGGGGATAGCCAGATATTTCAACGCAAGAGCTCTTTCATAGGGGCAGCTTATCTGCTTAATAGTATGGTTTATCCTTTTGTCATCTACTAGGTGGTCCAATCCAAGCAGCTCATAGTCAAACTGAAGGTTGAAAAGTAAGTCTGGGTTTTCTTTGGACTCTTCTTGGGCTTTGACCAGTAAATCCCTTCTTTCTTTGCGGATAGATATTAATCTGTCTAAGACCTCTGGATTGGAAAGCTTCCTCTCTAAGTATTTAAAGATAGGTTTTCCATCGACACATATCTGCGTAGACTCATTATTATATGCGATCTCTTTTGAGGAGGAGATTCTATACACATCTCTGAATCTTCTGTCGTTCACTTCTAGCATTATCTCTCTTAGTGGTTTTTTCATCTATTATCACATAGAACCATAAACAATAATTTTTAATATAATTAATTACAAAAATTCAAGCAGATTTCCGGAGAATTCGAATGTTTGTTTTTCTTTTTTATGTCTTGAGAGGTTATTGGGGCGTTATAGAGAATTATTTTTTAAGCAACTATTATTTTGATTAAAATCCATAAGAAAATTGCAGAAATAGTTGAAATTCTTATGTTATGAACGAATATTTTATGAGAAGAATAGAATATTTTCGATTTTTAATGGTTCTATTTAAATACTTTTAATAGGGTTTTATCTTAACACAGAGCTGGCAGATCGGAGATAGCCTTTAACCTTCTCGATATTTAAGATATCATCCCCATAAGCATCTGTTACCTTATCCCTAAGCCCGCCTTCGGCATCGATGCAGAAATCTTCAGTGCCTATCTTCTCAATAAGCGATCTTACCTTATCAGATGTATTGTTCCAGTTTAGTCCGCCTGCAAATCCTACTGTTAAGTATGGGAGCCTTGTAGCTATCTCTTGATATAATGCAAGAGAGTTTCCCATGTCAAATTCTTGGCCTCTTCCACCAGAAGGATCAATCAGGACGTAGCTTATTGAATCCTCATATCCTCTGACTGCATCAACAAACTCTTTTTGAGATAGGCCTTTCATAGATTTTGCTGAAGCCTGGAAGACTATTTCCATCTCAGGGAATAGATCTTTTATCTCCTTGACATGTTCCTGGGCAGGCCAAACAATATTAAGCTGCAAAGCTCTGCACAATCCCCCTTCATACAATCCTCCAAATAATTCTTCAACCTGTGAAACAAGGGTGATTCTATCTTGGGTATTATAGTGGATCATTGTCAGTGCCCTGTTGTGAGCATGATCTAACAGTGATTTAAGATACTCAAACTTTGGATATCTCCTATTTCCATCTTGGCCAAGCATTGTTTTTTGAGAGACAAGATATCCTATCATAGGTATATGTGGAGAATGCATTGTGTATCCTGCATCACTGAATGCATTTAGAATTAAGCTAACCTCTTCTTTTGTTACAGGCCCAGTTATCCCAACATAAGGTTTTCCCTTCATAATCCTTTTTTATTGAGGTTCTATAAAAACTTATTTCAATTGCAGAACCTATTCGAGTTCACAAAACCTTATTATATCGTGAACCTTTATATATTAGCCTATAATACCTTGGGTGATGAAGATAAGATATTCCTACAAGAGAGAAGGGGTTGAAAAAGAGCATAAGATAGTTGCTGACTTTCTTGATTCTTTCTGGAGGGAATTTCTGGAGATAAATGAGGAATCTCCAAAGCTAAGATGGCCTAAACGTTCTTCTATAATAAAAAAATGCGGGTATAACCGGAGGAATGCCTACAAACACCTGCATAAGCTGGTCTTTTATAACATATTTGAAGAGGCAGAAGACACCTTGTTGCCGGCAGGATTCATATTGATAATAAACGGCAAGACCTATAATCCTTCAAGGTTCATCTTTGAGACAGAACTGCCTGAGCTGCTTGTCAAGCATAGCATTTATACTGTATCTCCTAAGATACCTCTTACTATCCTTACGAAACTGATGGATATCATAGACCTGGAGGATGGCACAAAGCTAAGCGATTACCTCAGCGTATCATTTGATGCGCCTGTCCAGTTCTCTTTTTCCCATGAATATGAATATACCCGGCTCCCTAAGACTGCAAAGTCTTTCCTTGCATGGGATCAGAAAGACCCTCAGGTAAGGGAGGGAGAAGAGAAGCTTCTTAACCTGCTAACACCTTTCACCGACCCTTTCGGCCACAATACTTTCATCAGCTTCAAGGGAGAGGATGATTCTCCTTTCATAAAGCTTGACAGCAATAATCAGGATTATGTCCTTGCAGGATGGTGCGCTGCGATAAAAGATAGCTGCCTTCTAGGCAACTTCTCTGATTCAGAAAAATCCGGAGATTATGTAGAGATCTACGACTCTTCCAGGAAGCTGCTCAGTAAAGTTCCTATAGCCTTCCCTTCCTCACCTGAAGGGTTGCTTTTCATGGCAGAGCATCCTACAGTGAGCACAAGGGTCGGATCAGGATCAGGCAACTTCTTAGGGTATTATGACTTCAGGAATAATGTGCCTGACCAAAGATGGCTCATGAACCATCTTATCATGAGCTTCGCCAGGCTGCAGGTACCTAAGGAAGCGTTATACATAAAGATAAAGACTGCTTCAGTGAGCTATCTATCTCTTGCTGCGCTTTTCCCTTATTCACATTTCCCTAAAGATTTTATCAGGATGAGGATGGAGGCAAAGGATTCTGAAAGGTTTGTCCAGAATTCTTCCCCTATATTTTTCTTTGAGGAGGTCAAGACAAAAGGCATTGAACATTATAAGAAGATGAACGAGCTTCTTAAGGATGCTACCTATAAGGTTGATAAGGACAAGCTCTTAAGGCAGGCTTATGATAAGCTGAGCCTCTTTCAGAAGGAGTTTCATGGTGTTATTGAAACCTCTTTGAAGAAAGAAGGGCTGTCAGATCCTTTTATCAGGCTGCTTCTCGCTTCTATGAGCGCACAGCTGATGATCCCTCTCAGCATAAGAGAGAAAGATAAATCTCTCCTGAACAAGGTCGCTGATGACACTAAGCGCAACTATGACCTTCTCAAGAAAGTCCTGGAGAATCTCCAGAAAAAGGATCCTGGCAATATATCCCTGCCTGCACTACTGATGACATATTATAGGCAGTTCAGGAACCTCAGGCTTTACTTTAAGGAAGAGATAGAGACAAAGAATCTCAAAGCCATGCTTGAGAGCAATGATGGGGTTATTGACAAGTCTCTTGAGCCAGATTTCAAGATAGAGTTCTATAAGTGGAGGCTTTCTCTTGAGAAGGGATTCATAGAGAGGGGGATATTCCTTGAGAAAAATATAGGTGTAAAATATGTAGGTGTCAGGGATGTCGGTGGGATATACAGGAAGATCTCTTCCATATATGATGACCTCTCAGGTTTCATCGACTCTGCTGTCAAGAAATGCGAGTCAGAGGAGGAGAAGGCTGTGCTCCTGAACAAGCTGCATCTCTATAAGGCATTATCTTTGCATTTCGCTTTTTCAAACATAATATTCCAGGCGCAGTTCATGCAGAAGCAGAAAGAGAAGGATATCAATTCTA
>CAYNQH010000127.1:0-4207 GCA_964399255.1 uncultured Methanosarcinales archaeon
TGGATATAATCTATCAAAGCTTTATTCATTTTACCCCTTTTTTAAGCAAAATATAGAATTATATTTTATAAAGTTATTGGAAATTTAGCTCCTGAGCACAGATTCGGCTAGATTTGAAGCTATGCAAGATGAAAATGTTATTGACCTTCAAAAGAACATAATAAAGAACATAATAAAAAAAGAAATAAAAAAAGATGTGGAACAATATGGTTCCTACATCTGAGATAGCCTAGGTAAAAGAAAAAGCCAGTCCTTTATATATTTAACGTGGACCAAAAAACATTTAGAAGCCCTATAAAAGCCCAAAAAATAAATAAAGGCAGAATAATAGCCCAATCAGTCTTTACCCATGAACCAATCGGTCAATTCTATTTTCTTAAGTTTTCCTATCGTCTCTACTTTGATTATCTTCTTACCTTCTAATGAAAAGAACGCTCTTGCAAGAGAAGTTTTAGGTATACCTGTAGCGTTCCTTAAGGTTGCCTGGGTGCTCTTGTTGCCCGCCTCAAGAAGAAACTCGACGATCTTGATCTCCCTATCATTGAGAGTCTTCATTATATCCCTAGCTCTGGGGTTAAGGTCTTTCTCTTCTTCCTTATCAGGAACAGTCTCATGATGGAAATCATTATGGCTGGCCTGAGCTAAATGTTCAGCCTTATGCTTATGCCTCTCTTCTTCCTTATCCTTGTTATCCTTGTTATCACCATTATCCTTATTATCACTCTTTTCTTCTTTATCTTTCTTCTCTTCTTCCTTAGCCTTCTTGATCTGAGCCTGTTTCTTGAGCTTGAGCTTTTCTTTAGTCAACTCTTGCTTAACCTTCTCTTTAAGGCCTTTAGAGAATATCTTGTAGATCATAAGAGCTGCAAAGATAAAAAGCAATGCCCCGCCTAACACATATAAGAGGTTATTGCTGGATTGCAGAGGCTTATCAAGCATTATCTTTATCGATGTAAGGTTGCCCTTCTGGACAATTGTATCCGTGCTGCCTGCCAATCCCTTATATGCTGCAAATGCTGTGCATTCCCCTACAGGGAGCATCTCTGCCTTGAAAGACCCGAAGGCATCGGACTTTGTAGGATAGCCTAGATTAAGGTCTGATTTACATTTGAAATCTATATCAGCATTAGCTACAAGGCTGCCTTTGCTGTCAAGGACCTCTCCTGAAATCGAACCTACCGGATAGGCATATATTGTCTTATTGATATCATCATCTCCTATAGAGATAGAATCCTCAGAATAATAATCAAAGGCAGGAGTTTTCCTGGTGTCTACCTTTAGTACAACCTTCCAAGTGCCCGGACTTAGCTTATAGTCTATCTGTCCGTCATAATCTATATACTTAACAGAACTGATCTCGGTCCCGCGCTCAAGGTTCATAAGGTCTATCATGACAGGAGAAGCAATTATCGCCTCGTCTGTCTCTATATCCTTGACTGTAAATAGCACTTCAGAATAGGTAAACTCGCTCTCCAGGCTGTATACCGCTGAAAATGAAAAAAGCAACAGCAGCAAAAAAATAAGTAAAAACCTTCTCATATCAGACTTAAAGGGGGCAATCTTATTATTTAAAGGTTTTGTTTAAAAAGGAGCTAGAACTGCCCAGTATAATAACATTTAAAAAACCTTGCCAATTCTTCGGGTTTATGGCAGAAGAATACCTGTATGAGCTGAAAATCCCTAAAGAAAGGGTTGCGGTCCTCATCGGGAAGAAAGGAGAGACAAAGAAAGACCTAGAGTCAGCCACGAGATCCAGATTCGAGATAGACTCGAAAGAAGGAGATGTAAGGATAAAGAGCAAAGACCCTTTAGGGATGCTCATGGCAAGGGATATCGTGAAAGCTATAGGCAGAGGATTCAACCCTGACGTAGCTATGCTAATACTCAAGCAAGACTATTGCCTTGAGATACTCAACCTGCCAGACTATCTTGGCAAGACAAAGAACAAGCTGGCCAGGCTGAAGGCAAGAGTGATAGGCACAGAAGGGAAGGCCAGAAAGAATATAGAACAGCTGACAGACACATATATATCCATTTATGGCAAGACTATCGCGATAATAGGACAGCCTCAGAACGCATCTACCGCGAGGAGGGCTATCGAATCATTAGTCGGCGGAAGCAACCATGCTACAGTATGGAGATGGCTTGAAAGGAAAAGGAAAGAGATGCGTGTGACAGAAGATGTCGAGCTCAAAGAAGGCGTAGAGATCAAGGAATAGTTTTATAAATAAGCTCTAAAATTCAAAAAAAGAAAAGAGGCAGGATGAGTCAAACAAAGCTCTCGGATAGTGAAGGAGGCAAGACCAAAGCACACGAGCTTGCTGCAAAGCAGAGAGAGATTTCTATAGCAGAATTCTTCGAGAAGAACAGGCACCTGCTGGGTTTCGATAACAAGAGAAAAGCGCTTCTTACAACCATAAAAGAAGCTGTAGACAATGCATTGGACGCTTGCGAAGAGACCTCTGTCCTCCCCGAGATCTCTATCGAAGTGATAGAGATGGGCAATGAAAGGTTCAGGATAATCATAGAGGATAACGGACCGGGGATAGTGAAGCAGCAGATCCCTAAGATATTCGCAAAGCTCCTTTATGGAAGCAAGTTCCATTCATTGAAGATGAGCCGTGGCCAGCAGGGGATAGGCATATCGGCTGCAGCACTGTACGGACAGCTGACCACAGGTAAGCCTATAAAGATCACATCAAAGATATCGCCTGCTCATCCAGCACACTATTGCGAGCTTAACATCGACACGAAAGAGAACAAGCCTAAGATAATAAAAGAAGGGCCTGTAGAATGGAAGAAGGACCACGGTACAAGGATAGAGCTTGACCTGGAAGGGATATACCAGAAAGGCATGCAATCTGTAGACACATATCTCAAGCAGACTGCAATAGTCAACCCTCATGCTACTATAATATACACAAACCCTAAGGCTGAACAGATAATATTTCCTCGGGCTACTGACCAGATGCCTCCTGCGACAAAGGAGATAAAGCCTCACCCTTATGGTGTTGAGATAGGCATGCTTATCAAGATGCTTGGCTCTACAGAGTCAAGGACCTTGCAGAGCTTCTTCACATCAGAATTCTCAAGGGTAGGAGCAGGCACTGCAAAAGAGATCTGCACAAAGGCAGGCATCCTGCCTAACTTCAAGCCCTCTGACATAAACAGGGACCAGGCTGAGAGATTGATAAAATCCATCAAAGACACCAAGATAATCGCTCCGCCTACAGACTGCGTCAACCCGATTGGCCAGGCAGACCTTGAGAAAGGCCTGAAGAAAGAGATCCAGGCAGAGTTCTACTGCTCAACCACAAGGCCTCCTTCAGTATACAGGGGGAATCCTTTCATAATCGAGGCAGCGATAGCTTATGGCGGCGAGCTCACAAGCGACGACAGCGCAAGGATAATGAGGTTCGCGAACAGGGTGCCATTGCTCTATCAGCAGAGCAGCTGCGCCTCTACCCAGGCTATAATAGAGACCAACTGGAGATCGTATGGGATACAGCAGAGCAGAAATGCGATACCTGTAGGGCCGGTAGTCATAGTGGTCCATATGGCATCTGTATGGGTGCCTTTCACATCAGAGGCTAAAGAGGCAATTGCACAGTATCCCGAGATCATGAAAGAGGTAAAGCTTGCCCTACAGGATTGCGGAAGGCAGCTTGCAAAGTACACGGCAAAAAAAAGAAGGTTCCATGACGAGCTTAAGAAGAGAGGGTATATAGAGAAATACATCCCTCATATAAGCAGCGCATTGAAGGAGCTTCTCAACCTGAAGAAGGCAGACGAAGAGATGTTATCAGAAAATCTTAAGAAGATGCTTGAAGAGAAAAGAGGCAAGCTTGATAAGATCGAGATGGACAATACAGATTATGACGAAGAGTTCGCAAGCATAGGGAAGGAAGATGACGAAGAAGGCTACAATGAGGAAGGCGAAGAAGACAAGTCTGAAGGTGGGGAAGAATGAGCAATAGCGTAGTCAAAGGGATACTGGATATCGCAAATGGGATATACCAGAAGGTGATGAGCAAGAAGCACCCCCAGATGGAGATGCCTATCAGAGCGCTTTCTAATGTATCGTACAATAACAAGGACGGCTACTTCGAGCTCAAGGGCCAGACCAAGACCAGGACGCTTACAGCATCGACAGTGAAGACCTTTGCGCAGACCTTGCTGATGATGAATGAATCGAAGACGCTTATAG
>CAYNQH010000128.1:0-4192 GCA_964399255.1 uncultured Methanosarcinales archaeon
CGGTCCATCCTCTTGTAATATTCATAAACCAGTTCAAGAGCATGATAGTATGGATCCTTATAATAGCTGTGATGATATCCATGTTCCTAGGAGAGATAATAGACGCTTCCGTGATACTGGTCATCCTCGTCCTAAACGCAGTATTTGGCTTTGTCCAGGAATACAAGGCAGAAAAAGCTATAGAGGCCCTCAAGAGGATGGCCAGCCTCAAAGCTACAGTGATAAGGGATGGGAGAGAGATCAGCGTAGACACCCATGAATTAGTGCCCGGAGATATAATCATCTTAGAGACAGGAGAGAAAGTGCCTGCAGATGCCCGGCTTATAGAAGATATCAACCTCCAGACCCAGGAAGGAGCCCTTACAGGGGAATCGCTCCCTGTAAAGAAAACCCTAGAGATAGTGAAAGAGAATTCAGGGATAGGGGACAGGAGGAACATGCTCTTCTCAGGGACTATAATCACCAAAGGGAGAGGCAAGGCAGTAGTGACAGGCACAGGGATGCAGACAGAGATAGGCAAGATAGCCCACCTTATCCAGCGTACAGAGGCAGAAGACACCCCTCTACAGAAGAAGCTCGCAGGATTAGGAAGATGGCTGGGGATCATCACCATAATAATAGCTACGATCGTATTCCTCCAGGGAGTTCTTATGAAAGAAGGGAGCGTGCTTGACTTCTTCATAGTTGCTGTAGCCCTGGCAGTAGCAGCGATACCTGAAGGCCTTCCTGCAGTAGTCACCATATCTCTTGCTTTAGGGGTCAACAGGATGGTTAAGAGGAACGCCCTTATAAGGACACTGCCCTCTGTAGAGACTCTCGGAAGCACAACTGTGATATGTACAGATAAGACAGGTACCCTAACAAAAAACGAGATGACTGTCAAGAAGGTATACACAGATGAGAAGGTAATAAACATAAACGGGTCAGGATATATCCCTGAAGGAGAGTTCTCTGCCGATTCAAAATCTGTCGAGATACTGCTGAAAGCTGGAGCATTATGCAATGACTCCTCGCTATATGAGAGCGAAGAAGGAGCATGGCATATCGTAGGAGACCCTACTGAAGGCGCATTGGTAGTAAGTGCTGCAAAGAAAGGGATAAGCAAAGAACACATCGAGAAGGAAAACCCCCGGATAAGGGAGATAGAGTTCAGCTCTGAAAGGAAGAGGATGACCACAATACACCAGATAAAGAACAAAGAAGTGGCATTCGTGAAAGGGGCTCCTGACATAATACTTGACCTATGCAATTGGGAGACCTATAATGGGAAGATAAGAAGGCTTTCAAAACAGAGGAAGAAAGAGATCCTTGCAACGAATGAGGAGTTTGCCGGCAAGGCACTTAGAGTGATAGGCTTCGCTTACAAAGAAGGCAAAGACTTCAAGAAGAGATCAGAAGGGGAGATAGAGAAAGACCTCACTTTCATAGGCCTTCAAGGCATGATAGACCCGCCTAGAGAGGAGGTTAAGGATTCTATCCTAAAATGCCATAATGCAGGTATAAAGGTAGTGATGATAACCGGCGATTTCAAAGGGACCGCAGTCGCCATAGCTGAAGAGCTAGGCATAAAAGGGAAAGCGATAACCGGCGAAGAGCTCGACAAGCTAGACCTTGATGAGCATGTAGAGGACATAGCAGTATATGCAAGAGTCAATCCAGAACATAAGCTCAAGATTGTCGAGGCTCTTAAGAAGAAAGGCCATATCGTAGCGATGACCGGAGATGGCGTCAATGACGCGCCAGCATTGAAGAAAGCAGATATAGGCATATCTATGGGGATAACAGGCACAGATGTAGCGAAAGAGGCCAGCGATATGATCCTCACAGATGATAATTTCACTTCAATAGTCAATGCTATAGAAGAAGGAAGGAGCATCTACGACAATATAAAGAAGTTCATAAACTACCTATTGTCATGCAATATCGCTGAAGTCATGGTAATATTCATCGCAGGCCTTATAATGCTCCCTCTTCCATTGCTGGCAATACAGCTCTTATGGATCAATCTAATAACCGACGGCCTACCTGCGCTTGCATTAGGCATAGATCCTGCCTCTCCCAACATCATGAACAGGAAGGCAAAGAAGAAGAAGCAAGAGATAATATCCAAAGGGATGATCACCAATATCCTGTTCACAGGAGCATTGATAACTGCAGCTACACTGTTGGCGTTCAAGCACGGACTTTTCATAAGCGAAGAGGTCGGGAGGACATTCGCATTCACTATGCTGGTAGTCCTTGAGATAGCTCGAGTGCAGATGATAAGATCCGGCTATAAGATAGGAGCATTCTCGAACAGATGGTTGATACTGGCATTGTCAATATCTATAGTCCTCCAGCTAGCGGTGATCTACACACCTATGAACCAGATATTCAAGACAACCCCTCTTGGCCTTATGGACTGGGGTTACCTCCTTACAGTAACTGCCATAGTTTATGTATTAGGGATAATAGGTATAAAGATTATAAACCGGCTGGCCCATGAAGAGGTATAGGCAGAGCATGACAAAAGAAAGATTCAGATTAGAAAAATCCAGATTAGAAAGATCCGGATCAGATAGAGGGAAGGGTTAATATGTCAGAGCTTATATTCCATGCAGTGATAGCTATAGCTAGCCTTTATATAATCATGAAAGGCGCGAGCTATGCTATCCTCTCAATATCTGACTATGCTAAACAGACAGGATTATCTGCATATATCATCGGATTCCTTGTCGTATCAGTAGGGACAACACTGCCTGAGATGACTACAGCCATATTCTCTTCGCTTATGGGAAAAGGAGCTATCTCTGCAGGAAACATAGCAGGTTCTAACATGCTCAACCTCACTGTAGTGTTAGGTATTGGCGCCATAGTAGGGAAAAAGATCATATCAAAAGATCCTTTAGCTATGAAGGATATAGTGAGGACACTCCTGATGTCTGCGCTCCCTTTCCTTCTTGGAGCAGACGGGGCCCTGACAAGGAGCGATGGGATAATCCTGATACTGGCTTTCATGACACATGCAGGGATAATGATCTTTCAGGAGATGCAGAGAGGCAAGGTAAAGAAGACCCTCCCTCTTGCCGACCTCGTGCCGGACATGTTTGTCTTTGTAGGCGCTCTTCTGGCGCTTCTTATGAGCGCAAGATGGCTTGTAAACTCAGTGGTACAGATAGGCGAGATCCTGGATATATCTCCTTTCATAATGGGGGTATTCTTCATATCTATAGGTACAACAGTCCCTGAATTGACCATCCAGGTTAAGTCAATCCTGAAAGGGATAAGAGACATAGGGATAGGGAACACTTTCGGTGCTGTAGCTATCAACGCCTCCCTTGTCATAGGGATAGCCGCCCTTATACAGCCTATCGAGATTGCTGTGTCAAGATTCCTGATAACAGGAGGTTTGATGATAGGCGCTGTGATACTTGCAACTATGATAATGATAAGGAGAGAAGTGACCTGGAAGCATGGGATCGCGATGATCTGCTACTATGCAGCTTTCGCAGTGATACAGATATTTATGTAAACAACCTATTTAGTTAAATGATATATAGCTCAAAATCAATAGCTCAAAATCAATAGCTCAAAATCAACAAGAAGATTTAATAAGGATTAAGAAGATTTAAAAAGACAGTCGGTTTCTAAGAGGTATGCAAAAACAGTTTTTTGAGGAGATAATCCAGATAATAAAAAGTACTAGGGTATCAAAAGAAGACCTGTCAAAACTAAAAGGAAAGCTATCAAAGAAGCACGGCCTAAAGAAGATACCTACAGATATCGAGATACTCCTCAATGCAAAGCAGGAAGATCTCCCAAGGCTAAAGCAGCTTCAGACGAAGCCTACAAGGTCATTGAGCGGGGTAGCTGTAGTCGCGATAATGACTAAGCCTTTCAAATGCCCTCATGGAAGATGCATAATATGTCCTGGAGGGCCAGGCTCAGCTTTTGGGGATATACCTCAATCATACACAGGAAAAGAGCCTGCAACTATGAGGGGCATGAGGAACAGCTTTGACCCCTACCTGCAGGTCTTCAACAGGCTTGAGCAGTATATAGTCACCGGCCACTCGCCTGACAAGGTCGAGCTGATAATAATGGGCGGTACGTTCCCTTCGTTCCCAAGAGATTACCAGGAAGACTTCGTCAAGTACTCTCTGAAAGCTATGAACGATTTCTCAAGCATGTTCTTCAGAAAAGGCAAGCTTGA
>CAYNQH010000129.1:0-4161 GCA_964399255.1 uncultured Methanosarcinales archaeon
TAAGAGCATCTCAATATCCCTGTGCTAGGGTTCTGCATAAACTTTGGAAAGAGCTCTCTTGGTCCATATACAGCTGCATAAGCCATAGTGTTTCCGATCTTAAACATAGCCGAACCGTCAGCTCTAGGTATCACTCCTACTTTAGCCTCTATAGGCCTTAATTCATCAAATTCTTTTCTTCCGTCTAATCTTTTTGTATAAGCCATTCAATTCACCTTCTTGCATCTCTGATAATGCTTCAATCTTAATTTCACGCTGCCTTTGACAGGTGTTCTTTGATCCTTTCTGTAAGCCCGTTAACATGAGCCTCATTCTCTATCTTCTTTATTGTCTCTGCAGCGATTATCTCCTTTTCAGGCTCGCCCTGTATCCACACTACCCCATTCTGGCCTACTATGATCTTGCATCCTGTAGCATCCTTTATCATGGAGACCATAGATCCCTGCTTTCCTATTATTCTCGGGACCTTATTGGTATTGACCTTAACTATGACCCCTCCCCTGATCTTTCTCAGGCCAGGACCTTTCATGCTTACATCGATAAGCTTCTGTGATGTCACGTTGGTTATGTTAACTACAAGCAGGTCTCCAAGGTCATAGTAGCTCGTAAGGTCAGCCCCTTTAGGGATATACTCAGACGACCCTTCTGCCAGAGGCAGCACTGCTGAATAAGGTGAGTTAGTGTCCACTCTCCATCCGCTCATCAGCACGTCGATGACCCTTGCTATTATTGTGTCTCCTCTCTTAGGTAGGTATCTTCCGGATAGTGAGATGATCTTGATGACCTTTCCCTCTATCTTCACAAGACCTAACTTTGAAGCTAGGATCTTATCTCCAAGCCTATATGTCCCTAAAGAAGGCAGATAATCCATCCCTTCTGCCAGTATCTCTCCCGGGACTACAACATCCTGTTCTTTCACTTTAATTTCACTCATTCTTTTCACCTTTATCTGTCTGTTTTTATCGATCTTTCCGAATATTATCCTTCCTTCCTAATTTTCTTCATTGCCGCAATCTCTTGATTGCCACAATCATCTCTCTATTGTAGTCATCGCTTCCCCGCTTGTAAAACCATTTACCTTGTCGAAGAACTCGTCAAGGAGTCCTGCGGGAATTTCCATCTTACACTGGTAAGATCCATCGCTGTTCCATCGCTCTTCCCTAGGCTTGCCATAACGGCTGAGCATAGAGTATGCCCTGCCTGCATACTGGGGAGGGATTATTATCTCTATCTTCTTCAGCTCTATGCTGATAGGGAGCACAGACCTTATCTTATCTATTACATGCTGCATCTGGTCCTCAGCGCTCTTGAACTCATCTATGCTTACCTTAGCCTGTTCTATCGCGCTCTCTATCCTCTGAGGAGGATGAGGCAGCTTAGTCCTAGGATCCATGCCATTCCTTGCGATGAGATTGATGATCTTCCTCTTCTTATCTTCACGAAGCTTCTGCTTATACTCCAGGGTCAGCTGTATCTCCCCCTCCTGGATTATCTTCTTCGCTATCTCTACAGTATCTGTCGTCTTGAAGTTTGCCTGAAGAAAAGTTTCAGAGGCAAGAAGGCCTTTCTTTACGTCGGAGAATATCTTCTCGCTCCTTATGACCTCTTTGATGTCGACATCCTTTCCCTGCCTGAACGCTATCGCGAGGTCAGGATCGACAGCCACTTCCAGCTTCTCTCCTGCCTTCTTGAGGCGTGCCAGGTTGAAAGATATCCTCTCGTGGTCATAGGTCTCTCCTTTCATATTCGAGCCCTCATTTAGCTTTCATATACCTCTTGATGTCTTCCTTTGTAAGCTTCTTGAAAGTCTTGTCCTTGCTTGAGATGTATGCGCAGTCAAGCCTTTCTACGCTGAAATTATCATCAAGGACCTTCATCAAGGACCCTACAGCGAGCCTGAACCCTTCATCCATGGTCATCGTCTTGCTGTATCTCTTGTGGAGGATCTTCTCTATCTCATCCTCTCCCTCTCCGATGACAGTAGCGTTATACTGGAAATATATCCCTGTAGGGTCTGTCTCGAAAAGTCTCGGTCCTAGGTCGTCAACACCGATAACAAGTATCGAAACTCCAAAAGGCCTGAGACCTCCTGATTGGGTCGTTAGCTGCTTAAGGTCGCATATGTCCTTGACTACAGACAATGTGTCTATAGGGCTGTCATATGTCACCCTGTGCTGCTGAGCCCTCAATTGGGATCTTTCTATGAGAAGCCTTGCGTCTGAGATTATCCCTGAAGCTGCTGCCCCAAGATGATCATCGACTTTCCAGACTTTCTCTACTGATTCTGCGACTACCAATGGATCTACTATCCTCTTATCTGCTATAAGGATGACACCATCCTTGCAAACCATACCTACAGTAGTTGAACCTTGTTTGACAGTCTTCTTTGCATACTCTACCTGGAGTAATCTTCCGTCAGGACTAAACATAGTGATCGCCCTATCATAGCCCATCATCTGATGCTGCATCGGTTGCATTGTATCATCTCCTCCTTCTTTTACCATTTTCTTACGAACTTAAATATTTCGCCTCCGCTTTTTTTAAGATGCCTGAAACACCAAGGCTCCTTATGACAACCTCTTCGCCCTGAAAGCTGTCAACAAGAGCTAAAGATGTCTTCAGCTTATTAACATGCTTATTGTTTACCCTTATCATGCCCCTCTGCGCCTTCTCTGACCATTTATCAGGCAGGATCCACATGCCAGCCTCTGCCAAGCCTAGATCTCCCAGAAAATTCTGAGAATTTTGCCATATCAAGCCTGATAAAGCTTTAAAATTCTTTATTTTAGTTTTAGAGCTTATTTCAAAAACCAAATATCTTTTTTTTTCTTTTAAACTGGGTAAAATTGCTTTAATCTTATTCATTTTGGTTTATTTATCAAATGAGGTCTTTTTAAACCGAGAAAATGCCAATAAACCTCCATTTCCTCTTCTCTCTCTCCTATTTGTAGAATTTCAGAGATTTATAAAGATGTTGGTTTCAAGAATAGAAAACTTTATAAATAAGTTAATTAAATTATATAAATTAATTAATTTACACAATTAAGATTAATAAGTTCAGTAAGTTTAGTAACACCAGCAACACCCCCTCGAAGCGAAAATGGGAAGGATAAACATAGAACTACAGGATGAACTCCATAAGGAAGCTAAACTAGCCTGCGTTAAGAAGGGGATAACCCTGATTGAGTTCGTCAATCAGGCAATAAAGGAAAAGTTAAAATCACAGTGAGTTTTTTTGGCGAGAAACTTAGGCAATTTAGGGTGAAGATCAAAAGTCTTTGCCCTTTTTTATTTTTTTATCTAGGTTAACAGAGAAAAAATGCTGACAAAGAAACAGATACAGGAGATAAGGGAAGAGCTAGACAGCTGCAAGAACCCATTATACTTCTTCCATGATGATGCTGACGGACTATGCTCCTTCTTACTTCTCTACAGGTATGTCAAAGAAGGCAAAGGCATAGTAGTAAAGTCCCACCCTAATGTTGACAGCAAGTTCCTGAGGAAGGTCGAAGAATACCAGCCTGACAAGATATTCGTGCTAGACATAGCCTTGATAGAACAGGAATTCATAGACCAGTGCAAGACGCCAATAATCTGGATAGACCACCACGGGCCTTTCAAACGCAACGGCGTGAAGTACTACAACCCAAGGGAGATAAGGCCCGGCAACAACATCCCAATATCACATATATGCTATGAGATAGTCAAGCAGGACCTGTGGCTCGGAGCTGTCGGTGCAGTAGGAGATTGGACCATTCCCGCATTCCTAGAAGAGTTCAGGGAGAAATATCCGGACATGCTTCCGAAAGATATCCAGGATCCTGGAAAAGCTCTGTTCGACACGAGGTTAGGCGAACTGATAAGGATGTTCAACTTCATCCTGAAAGGCAAGACCCAGGATGTGATGAAAAGCATAAAGATACTCACTAGGATAGAACGCCCTGAAGAGATCATGAATCAGGAGACTGCACGAGGAAGATTCATCTATAAGAGAGCACAGAAGATAAACGAGCTCTACAAGGAGATGATAGAAGAGGCAAAGAACAGCAAGGCAGGAAACAGCAAGATACTGGTCTTCACATATAAAGATAACAGGATGAGCTTCACAGGAGATCTTGCAAACGAGCTGCTCTATATGTACCCAAAAAAGGTCATAGTGAT
>CAYNQH010000130.1:0-4142 GCA_964399255.1 uncultured Methanosarcinales archaeon
CCCCCATATACCCTTATATCTTCAAGATCTGTATTTCCAAGATTGAGGATTGAAACAAGAGACCGCAGATTTTCCATGAAGATATCTTCTGATTCTTCATCTACCCTGAAGTCATAACCCCTGTAAAAATATACGCCCTGAGCATCGATAAATCCTCTTACTATGATGTCTATTGCTGATTCATCACCTGGCATAATCCATCCTTCTCTTGTGAACCATTCTGCATGAGAATAAGGGACATTCTCAGGCGCAAGGTAGACAGAACCCTCCACGATCGCGAACATCCTTCTGGATGAATGGAACTCCTTCACTTCCTTTAAGGACTCTTCTATTCCATATCTAATGTCATCCATATTAAACATTTTTTTTGAGTATTATGAGGTAGTTAATAAATATTTCTTTATAGGAAGTATTTAAACAGTTATATTTAAATAATAGTCCTGTTTTACATTACCTATGGGGAAAGGTAAAGACAAAAAGGCGTTAGTGATCTCCATAGTAGCAGCAGTGATCATAATTCTCGCTTTAGCAGGTTTCATAGGCTATTCAAGGCTTTTCGGAAGCTCTACAACATCTGCTTTCCTATATATCGATGAAGGGGGGGTAGAGGTCAATAAAGGATCTGGATGGAGCCCTGCTCTCGATGAGATGCAGCTAGGCATAAATGATGCTGTAAGGACATTGGACAATGGGAGAGCATCTCTTGTCTTCTTTGAGAGCGATATCATGGAGCTTGAGCCAAATACTGAGGTTGCTCTCAAGGATATAGCGCCTGAGAGCGTAGCTCTTGAGCAAAAATCAGGCTCAACATGGAACAGGGTATCAAAGCTCACAGGGTCAAGATCATATTCTGTAGAGACCCCTACGAGCGTGGCTACAGTCAGAGGTACAGGCTTCGGGGTTAACTTCTGGTCAGGAGGGGTGAACATCCCTGTTGAAGAAGGTCTTGTGGATTGCTCTTCAAAGGAAGTCCAGTCTAAGCAGTCGATAGGTGAGTATGAAGAATGTATCATAGATATCGGCAAGGGCGCGCTAAAAGGCAAGATAACAAAAGAAAATCTTATACTAATAAAAAAGAAACTACAGAAGGATGTATATAATCTCCAGAGAATAAGGTGGCGTGAGGCCATGAAACATAGAGGGGAGATCTTAAAAGCCAAACAAAAGTATGGCCTGACTGACGACCAGATAACTGCTTACCTTGATGCTGTAGACCATGGCAAGAAGAACCTTGACGAGATTGAGGCAAAGGTCCCTTTCAAATCTTCTTCTTTGTCTAAGATCAGGAAGCTTACAGAGAAGATTGTAGAGCTTAACAAGAGGATAGATCTCATAAACCAGAAAATAGCTTCTTATTGATGATGTTACCTTCAACTAATAGTCTCCTTAAGATCCTTAAGAATAAGCTTGTCTCGGCTATATTGATATCCCTTCTTGCTGCCATGTTCTTATCTTCAATATTCTATATAGGTGTCTTTGAGGGCTGGCAGCTTAGGCTTTCTGACTCATTGTTTACAGAAAAGAAACCCCTAGACAATATAGTCATCCTTGCAGTAGATGATAATAGCCTTCAGGAGATAGGCAGATGGCCCTGGCCGAGAGAGGTGTTTGCCAAGCTCTTTCCGATGTTGAAGGATGCCAAGGTGGTTGGAGTCGATATTGCTTTCTTCGAGGATTATGACCAAGATGTAGATATCCAGCTGGGCAAGGCTCTCTCAGGCATAAATGCTGTGATACCCGTAGAATACAGCGAGTTTGAGGATAGAGAAGGGATCCTGTACGGCACCAAGCTTCTTAAGCCTATACTTCCTTTGCAGGGAAATGCAGATCCTGCTTTCATCAACATCTTCTCTGATATGGATGGGGTTGCAAGGAAAGCCCCATTGCACATAGAGGGGGTGGAGTCTTATGATGGATTTGCCCTGGCGATCTATAACAAGTTCAGGGGCAAGAAGACTGTCTTTGACATGGATAGGCTTATCATAAACTTTGTAGGCAAGCCAGGAAGCTTCATCACGATACCTATAACAGATGTTCTTAATAATAGGTCTGATATAAGCTTAGAGAACAAGATTATCTTGATAGGAGCTACAGCTCCCGACCTTCATGATGACTTTTTTGTGCCTACCTCAGGAGGTAAGGCCATGCCTGGAGTGGAAGTCCACGCAAATGCATTACAGACACTTATGACAAAGGACTTCCTTGTCAAGGAGCCATCATGGATGGTGATAATCTCAATGCTGATAATAGCTTTCCTGATACCTATAATGATAAAAAAGTTCAACACCTGGCTTTCTTTCATAATATCTTTCCTGCTGCTTTTAGGCTATGTCGCTGCCGCAGTTATACTCTTCGACAATGGTTTCATAATAAATGTGGTCTATGTACCTTTGTCTATAGCCTTAACATATATGGTGATACTCATATTCTTCTTCATAATGGAACAGAAGGAGAAGAAGCATATCTCTGACGCTTTCGGGAAATATGTCTCTCCTGTAGTTATACAAGAGCTTATGAAGAATCCTGAAAAGCTAAAGCTCGGAGGAGAAAGGAAAGAGATCACCATACTATTCTCAGACATAAGGGGCTTCACTTCGATATCTGAGAAGCTTTCCCCTGAAGATCTTGTCACATTGCTGAATGAATACCTCACCGCAATGACAGAGATAATAATAAAGAACAATGGTGTTGTAGATAAGTTCATAGGAGATGCTATCATGGCTTTCTGGGGCGCTCCTATAGATGAGAAAGACAATGCAGAGCTGGCATGCAGGACAGCATTGGAGATGATAGAGAAGCTTGCAGAGCTCCAGCAGAAATGGAAGAAAGAGAACCTGCCTCATATTGAAATAGGGGTAGGTATCAACACAGGCGGAGCAGTAATAGGAAATATGGGCTCTTACAACAGGTTTGACTATACTGCTATGGGAGATAATGTCAACCTCGGCTCGAGGCTTGAAGGCCTTAACAAGGAATACGGCACGAACATACTCGTAAGCGAACATACAAAAGAGAAGATATCCCTCCCTGTAAGGGAGATCGATTCTGTCAGGGTAAAAGGCAAGCAGAAGCCGGTAAGGATATATGAGCTTGTAAGTAGGAGAGAGAGTTTCATGGATTCATATGAGAAAGGGCTTGATCATTATAGGAATAAGAGGTGGGATAAGGCGATCGCTGAGTTCAAGAAGGCATTGAAGGCCAAGAAAGATCCTGCCTCTGAGATATTCATAGAGAGATGCCATGACTTCAAGAAGTTACCTCCTGGCAAAGGGTGGGATGGGGTCTTTATACTGACAAAGAAATAGGGGCAAAGGAAGAGATACCTTGATTTGATGAATTTTTTGATAATATTTATTACAAGAATAATGGAAGCTGATATGTAATGGTAAGTTTTATAGAGATAAAAGAGCTCACTAAGAGATTCGGGAAGAATAAGGTACTTTCAGGCGTATCTCTCAATCTGGATAAGGGGGATATAATGGGTATTGTGGGCAAGAGCGGCTGCGGTAAATCAACCCTTCTCAAGATCCTCGTAGGGTATCATTCTGCAGATTCAGGCCAGATACTTTTTGAAGGCAATGATGTTACAAGAAGATCACGAAGGATAAGAAGCCTGGTAGGCTATACTACACAGGATAATTCTTTCTATGAGAAGCTGACTGTCTATGAGAATATGGTCTATTACGCTAACCTTTACGGTTTCAGCGCTGAGGATAAGAAAGGATACCTAAATGGGATACTCACTTCTGTAGGGCTGCATGGAAGCAAGAATACCTTGGCAGGAGATATCTCAGGAGGTATGAAGAGACGCCTTGATTTCGCGATCTCACTGATCCATAACCCTCATCTTCTGATACTTGACGAGCCCACTACAGGGCTGGACTTCCTCCTGATAGAGCAGTTCTGGCGGGCAATAATGACAAGGCAGTCATAGTCTCTTCGCATATATTAAGCGAGTTGCAGGAGCACTGCACAAAGATTGCATTTATGGATAAGGGGATTATTGTGAAGATATCTGACCTAAGGAAGAAGAAGATAGATATCCAGAAAGAGTTCAGGAAGGTGCTTGAATGATCAAAAAACTTTTTTATGAGGTCTATAAGAACTTCAGGCTGTTGTTCAGGAATATGGCTTCGCTCTCC
>CAYNQH010000131.1:0-3393 GCA_964399255.1 uncultured Methanosarcinales archaeon
GGATACTGTTTCAGGCACAGTTCCTGAGTACCTATTATCCTATGAGTTTTATGATGTAAGGGGCAATCTTGAGCATAAGATAGAAGCCTATCCTGGAGTGCCTTTCTTCATAAGAGAAGACAGTGCAGAGAACAATTACATGGTGAAGATATTGAGGGATGGAGAGCTGCTGAAAGAGTATAAGCTCACCTTCTGCAACACTAATGGCATCTGCGAGCCCTGCAGCGAAGGAGACTGCCAGCTTTCTGAGAATGCATTCAGCTGCGCTGACTGTGAGTCAGGATTGCAGGAAGGCTATTGCGACATGAATGATGATGCTCGGTGCGACCCAGACTGCAAAGGCCTTGATGCAGACTGCCAGGGCTGTCCCCCTAAATGCGCCTATAACGACCAGTCTGGAGAAGAAGTGGAATGCATCAAGCTAAGAGGAAACCTTTGTGAGCAAGGCCAGGAATGCTATGGAGGCAGCATGATGTATGTCGAGACAGCGGCCTGCTGTTTCAGAGGCCAATGCACCCCTCCAGATGATATCCCCCCGTATCTTTATGCTATCAAGGTGAATTATGATGGTGATAAGGTTTCCTATGGCACTGTATCAATGAAGCCTAAGGAAGGCAATCAGGTAATATCAAACATAAATGGATATTTCACAGCAAAACTTTATGCTGAGGACGGCACTATGCTTGAGAGGATAAACTTCAACGTGCCTCTCGAAGTCTGGTATTCAGGCCTGGATGATGAAGGCAAGCCTATAGTTGAGGTATTCAAGATGAAACAGAATACTGTGGTAATAGGCATGCCTTTCCATAAGGATGCTGTCAAGCTGGTTGTAGTATCACCTGAAGGAAAGGAGTACCCTCTTGATGTATCTTCTTACTCTCCTCAGGATGCACTCTCCTTTGTTAACGATAATGTATCCTTATCTCCTGAATCTCAGGCAGGCCTTCCAGATGCTCTTGACACTCAAAAGAACTACTTTAGCTCTCAAAGGATAATCGCAGGAGTCATAATAGTATTCCTTATGGTCCTGATAGGGATATTTGTCCGCCCTTCAAAGAATTCCGGCAGTATAAGCCTTAAAGGAAGGCAAAAACCTTAATATAAAAGGGATGTAAAAAGTTTTAAATAATGGGCCAGTAATCCCTTTGTCTATAATGGTATTGGGCCTTGCAATCGGTGCGGTTATATCCCTTGTGATATTATTGATATTCCTCCTTATCCTATCGGGGCTGTTCTGGATCTGGATGCTTGTAGACTGCCTAATCAGAAAGTTTAAGGATCCAGATGAGAAGATAGTCTGGATCATCGTGATAATATTTGCCAGCATTATTGGAGCGATAATCTACTTTTTCTTCAGGAAGCATAGAGGGAGGATACCAAGGTAGCGGGCTTATCATGCTGTACTTGAATATTCTCTTTAACTATTGGTGGTTTAATCGATAATCTTTGTCTCTAGAGGATCTAAGTTGCAGAAGTCGCTTGAATAGTTGTATGCACCCACATTCTTGAACCTGATAATATCCCCTATCTTCGGCTCCTTGAGGAAGATCCTATATCTGAATATGTCGACAGAGTCTGGGGTGCAGCCTTTGATGGTGTATGTTTTCCCTTCCTTAGCATTTTCCAGTTCGGTTTCTACCTCAAACCTTATGTTTGAGTCAAACACGCTTATCGCTGCATTGTAGACAGAGCAGTCGATTATTATATTATTATCATAGATGTTCTTGATGTGCGCGATTAGATCTACAGAAGGTCCTGCTATGAACCTTCCTGGCTCTATTATCATCTTTATCCCTTTGCTGTTCAGGAAGTCACGCAGCTCTTTGACTTTCTTGAATATCTCCTGTGACACGTCCACAGTGTAGTTCTTATACCTTATAGGGAGGCCTCCACCGATGTTTATTATGTCCAGAAGCATGATATTATTTTCGCCCAGAGCTTCAATAAGCTCATCCTTCAGGGACCATTCGCTTATGTTCTGGGTCTTCCTGTGGAAATGGATGCCTATCTTCTCTATGTTTTTGTTGTCTTTTAATCCAGGCAGGAGCTCCTTGACCTTTGCTGAATAGAATCCGTAGACAAAATGCTTGCCTGTGTGGATGGTTGTCTCCTTAAGGCGCATCCTCAACAGCAGGCTTATCCTGATGTCTCTTTTCTTTATATAGTTAAGCAAGATATCCAGGTCTTTCTCATTGTCTATGATAAAACATTTTAAGCCTTCTTTGGTTATCTCTTCCAGCTCTTCTTCTGACCATGCCTGGGCGAAGAACCATGCTCTGGCTCTGGTGTCCTTGCCGAGCTCTCTAAGGGATTTAAGAGTATGGACAGAGAAGCTGCAGTTTGTTTCCTGCTCAAGCAGCTTTCCTACCTGCCTATTGGTCTTGTAGGAATAGCTTACTATATCAGCAAACTCCTTGATCGTGCTGTATTGCGCAAGGACTTTAGACTTTGAAAGCTCGAAATACGCTTTTGTTATCATTTTTCCTTCAGCACCCCTTCGGATGTGAGTATCTCTAATGCCCTTATCATCGCAAGAGGGAAGATGATGCTGACATCTCCTATGACTGTGGCAGCATCAGAATCATCCTTGATCTTTCCCCAGCTCTTTGCTTCCTGGGTAGTCGCGCCGGACATGCTTCCTGATGTCTTCTGCGCAGTCGTCATGTAGACTGCATAGTCTGCGCCGCCGTTGAGCAGGCATGCGAGGATAGCATGGTGCTTTGATATGCTTCCTCCAAGAGCGATGATGCCTTTCTTATCATCCTGGCTTGTGGAAAATAAGATATTGGAGAAATCCTTGACCACATCAATCACAAAATCCCTGTTCTTCTGCTGGAACATGAAAAGGTGGAAGCCGAAGGAGCCGTCTGTTATAGCCGGGCAGAAGATTGGCACGCCTTTCTTCGCTGCCTGCATCAGTATGGAATTCTCATCTGCAAGGCCCAGGCCTATCTCGCGGAGCATGTCTGAAACAGGCCATATTGGCTGCTTCTCATACATCTTTTGAAGTATAGGCGTAAGAAGATCCTCAAACTTCATGTAGCTCTCGTTCCTTATGAAGAGGTTGCCTACCCTGTTGACGCCTTCCTCATGCAAGGCTACATCATCTGCATTGAAGTCGCCTATGACAAATTTCTCGCCGTGCGCTTTCATCATATCTTCTTCTATCGCGCCGACTGTAGTGACTATTATGTCTACCATGCCTAGATTTACTAGCTGCGCGAAGAAGCCTCGCAATCCTGATGTTACCATGTTTGATGTGAAAGTGAGGAAGATCTTGGCGCCGTTCTTCTTCATCTTTACTATAGTATGTGCGGCCTTCTCCAGTTCTATGCTCTGGAACCCTACTGAGCCTAACGAAGTGACAAATTCATTGACACTCATCCCTTTTTT
>CAYNQH010000131.1:3403-4126 GCA_964399255.1 uncultured Methanosarcinales archaeon
TGAAAATCTTTTACATGCATTATAGATACCTCCGAAGTATGATACTGCTGATATTAAACTAAAGATATTAAATCCACTGAACACTAGCTGAAACTAGCAGAAAACTTACGATTTTGACTTTACTGTGTTCATAGGGCTGGTAAATCTGTTTTATATATAAATATATCCTTTGATATCCTACCTCGGGAACTCTTTGCCCCTCATAACGACATTGACCTCTTTCTTCTTCGCTTCGAAAGCTTCTATTATCATATCTCTTGCATGTTCATGGTCAAATGGCTTGCATGAGAAGATGTCTACAAAGACATAACTTTTCTCCTGGAATGTGTGTATAGATATATGGCTCTCTGCTATGACTATAAAACCCGTAATAATAATTGATCTTTTTTTCATTTTGTTTTACTTATTTTTTGCAGAAAAACAGTTTCAAAAGTATCAAAATTAATGTTCTCCTCCCGGCCGTTAACATTAATTAACAACTTCCTGAAAAAGTCTTTACATCATAAAGACATTTCAATTCACTGTTTTATTCCGGAGATTCAAAAAAGAATTCTTTTACATTTCATTAACTATCTTAATGATCTTGTCAGCCAGCTCGTCGGCGTCTTTTGCGGTTCGTCCTTCAGCGTAGATACGCATTACAGGTTCTGTATTTGATTTTCTGATCTGAAACCAACCGTCACTGTTTCCAATCCATAATCCATCTCTCTCATCAGTTTTATA
>CAYNQH010000132.1:0-4118 GCA_964399255.1 uncultured Methanosarcinales archaeon
CCCGATATGAAGAGGTCCAGAATCATGAGTGATAAACAGGGAGCATTCTTTTATTACTGCTGCACTTTGATGTATGGATGATTCGCCCACAATACTCAGAGCTGTGTTCTTCATCATCCAGAAAATTCTTTCGGCAATCTCTTTATCCCCTGGGCCACCTATAAGCACGACCTGCATGCCCATGTCGATGAGCTTGTCGCACAGTTCTGCGTATTTCTCATAAGGCCATCTCTTAAGCGCGAGCTCCTGCCCAGGGTTCTTTGCACCGCCTGGAGCGACTGCAATAAGATTCTTGCCTAATAATTTGTTTTTCTTCATGAACTCTTTTGCGTACCTGATATCTTCTTTTGAGAAGAACAGATCAGGCCTCTTTTCGCTTTCTTTTATCTTCCATCCCAGCTTCTTTGCAAGATCCAGGTTATAGTCAAGCTCGTATCTTGAGCCGTCAAAAGGTATGCTTAGGTCATTAAGCCATCCTTCATGAAGTTTCAATAGCTTTGTTCTCCTATCGAATCCTACTCGAAATTTAATGTTACACAGCCAGGCAAATAATGTCCAGTGCCAAGACTTATCCAAGACCAGGCCTAAGTCATAGTTCTCTTTTCTTATCTTTAATATAAGATTTGCAATTTTGAAGATACTTTTCTTGAAAATAATCCTATTATCAAAAGTCACAACCTTGTCTATATAGGGATTATTCTTGAGAACAGATTCTGACCAGTCGCCTACAAGGTAGTGGATTCGAGCCTTTTGGAATCTCTTCCTTACTGCCTTGATAAGGGGTGTTGTCATCAGCACATCCCCTATAGCCCCAGAGCGGATGATTAGGATTTTTTTGACCTCTTTTTCACTGATTCCTGCCATTGTATGCCTGAATCCTGATTATTTAATATATTTTTCGTTTACAGCCTTCCAATAGGCCTAAAATAGAAATTTTTATAAAAACCGAGCCAAATCTGATGGTTATGAAGCAGCCTAAAGTCTCTATCATCATCCCTTTCAAGACCCTTGATGATAAGGGGGTCAGGAGATGCATAAAGAGGTGTCTTGAGCTTGATTACCATAATTTTGATATATACCTCCTTCCTGATGCTAAGATAAGATATAAGGCCAGCAATAAGGTCAAGATAGTTCCCACAGGGCCTATCTTCCCTTCTGTGAAGAGGAATATAGGCATGAAAAGGTCACGATCTGAGATCATCGCTTTTATTGACTCTGATGCCTATCCTCCTAAGGATTGGCTGAAGAATGCAGTATCCTATATGGGCGATCCTGAAGTGGGGGCTGTCGGAGGCCCGAACTATGCCCCTCCTGGAGCCCCAGTCCTGGAACAGGCCACTGTAGACATAATCTGGTCCAGGCTTTGCACTGGAGGCAACTATTTCATAAGGAGGTATAGCCACAAGGCAGTAGAATATAAGGAGATCCCTTCAAGCAATCTGATAGTAAAGAAGGAATTGCTGGATAAGCTTCCAGGCTTTGACGAGTGCCTTCTTACTTCAGAAGACTCAAAGATGTGCTGGCTGATAAGGAAGGAGCTCAACAAGAAGATATTGTTTGCGGATGATGTCTATGTCTATCACCATAGGAGAAAGCTGTTCTGGCCTCACCTTAGAAGGATCCTTGTTGAAGGCAGGAACAAGGCATGGCTATTCAAAGAGCTTTTTGGGCTTTCAAACTTGACTTATCTTGTGCCATCTTTTTTTGTTATCGGCTTGGTTGCTGGTGCAGTACTTTCTTTCTTTAATAGCCTGATAATGAAGATATATCTGGGGGTAATTGCATTTTACCTTCTTCTTGTCCTTGTTGAGGCGGTTCACCTGAAGAATCTGGTGAGGGGCATATTATTGTTCGTAGGCATACCTCTTACCCACATCTTCTATGGGGTCAGCTTCATCTATGGGCTCTTTACTGATAAGACTAAGATAAAGAGGACAACATGAAGAACCTGTTGAGGTACCTGTCTGTTATTGGGATAATCATGTTTATTATATTGCTGGTTAAGATAGACACTAAAACTTTGTTAGATATACTTTTGAAAGCAAGCCCTTTTTTTATAATTATTGCACTTATGATACTGGCCTTAGAAATATTTGTAAGGGCGTTTAAATGGCACCTCTTGATAGGGATATTCAAGCCTTACAGTTATTCAAATGCTCTTCGCACTTATCTCATAGGAACAGCATTTAGTTATGTGACTCCTGCAAAAAGCGGGGATTTTATCAAGATATTGGATCTGAAGAATCGTACAGGTATGGACCTTAAGAGGGGTTTTTTCCTTAGTGTTTTTGATAAGGCAATAGACACAGGAATAATGATATTTTTTGTTATTATTTCCTTGGCTATCTCCTCCTTGATTTTTCCTGATTTGAGATTTATACTTCTACCTGTTCTTTTGTTGGTTTTAGTAGGGGTTATCTTTTCTTTCTTCATATTAAATAAAAAGTTTAGATTCATACTTAGGTTCATCCATGATTACCTGCTTCCTGAAAGATTCAGGAAAAAATTGGTAGACCTTTATTATCTATCAAAAATAAAGACCGGGAAGATAATAAAAAATAGAGTGTTCCTTTCTTACATCCTCCTTGATACTCTTGCGTGGGTATTTTTATTTCTGAGGCCTTATCTGTTCGCTCTGGCAATAGGTCTTGATGTGCCTTTTTTATATTTTCTTTTGTTCACTCCAATAGTTACCTTTGCAGAGATTCTCCCTATTTCAATAGGTGGGGTGGGCGTAAGGGACATATCTTTTATATTCCTTTTCTCTGTGCTTAACATTACGGCTGAGAGTATGATTGCGGTATCTCTACTGATTTTCATATTTAATATCATACCTCTCGTGGTTATTGGCCTTCTTTTGACCTCTTTTTCTAAGTCTAGCCAATAGATTGCCTATCAAATAGTTTTATATAGTTGCTGTTCATCCTTGAGGATATGAAACTGAAGATAAATAAGATACTTGAAGATTCTGATTCTTATTTTAAGTGGAGACTAGAGAGAGTAAAAAATGTTGAGAGAAGATTTCCAGAAATATTTGATGTTAAAGGCAAGAAGGCTCTTGATGTAGGCTGTGGTGGAGAGGCCCCCTTGTCATATTATCTTTCGGAAGTAAAGAAGGCTGAAGTTTTCGCAGGAGATATCAATAATAGCATTATCGATCAGGCAAAAAAGTTTACCAGAAAACCTGACTTTAGGGTATTCTCTTCAGAAAAGCTGCCATTCAAGAAAGAACAGTTTGATTTCGTGTATCTTTTTGACATCCTTGAGCATGTCAGAGATCCTCTTAAAACTCTTAAAGAGGCCAAGCGGGTTCTCAAGAAGGAAGGGACAATATTTGTTGAGTTCTCACCTTATTATGCTTACCCTACAGGACATCATCTTTACTATCTTGGTTTTCCAATGGGGTTCTTGCCTTTCCAATTCTTGCCGAGAAGTCTGGCAAGATATCTCATATTCAACTCAAAGGTTAAGATTAGAGCAAGTCCTGAGAGGATATTCGCTGATTTCAGGACTCTTAATAAGATTACTGTAAGCAAGTTTAAGAGGATAATAAAAGAAGCTAACCTTAAGGTCGTTAAGGAATATAATCTTATAATGATGCCCCATAAGGAGATAAATATCTCTTTCTTAGGGGGTGTACCTCTATTTAGAGAAGTCATCACTATGAGCTATTCAGCAGTCCTTAAGAAGTAGTTTTGAAATGGTAAAACGATATATTTATAAAAGATTTTTTAGTTATTGCTAAAATGAATGACATAATAAAGCTTTTGAGTGGTTTTGAAGGGTGGTTGACTAACCGAGAGATTAAGCTGTTGTACAATCTGGCTAAAAAGGTTCCTGAAGGTAAGGTAATAGTGGAGATAGGATCCTGGAAAGGTAGGTCTACCATAGCCCTTGCGAAAGGTTCGCAAGAAGGTAATAATGTAAAGGTTTATGCTATCGACCCACATTCAGGGTCTTCGGAGCATAAGAAAGCCTATGGCGTGGTATCAACCTTTACCCAGTTTAATAATAATATCAAAAAAGCTGGTATCGAGAAACTTGTAAGCCCTCTTGTCAAAGACTCAAAAGATGCATTAAAAGAGGTTAAAGAGGGCATTGGATTAATATTCATAGAC
>CAYNQH010000133.1:0-4105 GCA_964399255.1 uncultured Methanosarcinales archaeon
TTACATCATCATGGTCTATCAGACCCCTGTTGTCAGGAGACTCCACTGGCCTGTATATCTCCCAGTTCTCTATCCCTATATCCTTGATAATCGCATAGATCTTCTCAAGGTTCTTTATGTTGTCCTTTGTGGCTATTGTGCCTGACCTGACAACAGCTATCTTGGTCTTCTTCAGGAGCTTCAAGGCATTGATCCTTTTTTCAAAGCAGGTCTTAAGTCCTGTCTTCTTTGATTCATCAGCTGAATTCCAGCTGTTCAAGGGGATAAGCACATTATCAACATATCTTTCAAGCTTCCTGGCTATCTTCTCATCTATCATAGTTCCGTTAGTGTTGAGCCTTACTTCCAGGCCTTTGGATTTTGCATATTCAAGAAGCTCAAAGATGTCTGGGTGAAGCAATGGCTCTCCGCCTGTGAACCTTATGACTTTGATTCCTGCCTTGGAGGTATTGTCAATAATCCTCTTGATGGCTTCTTTAGAAAGCTCTTGGCCTCTCTGCTTCAGCACATTCCTGTTGAAGCAGAAATAGCAGTCAAGGTTGCATCTGGTCGTTACCTCTATAACTACCTCTTCAGGAAGGTTTAATACAGGGCGGATATCAGAATCTCCGAAATTCTTAAGATAACTTCCCAGCAAACCTCCGCATCCTTTAAATTTGCATCTGCTGCACTTTTCTATCCTTATCTTATTCTTGCTTTTTTTGTTGATGACATGATCTTCTGCATCCTGGAGAAAGCAATAAGGGATATCTTTGACAGTTATGTCTATATCATCCTCTTTATCCAGCGCTGTGAGGAGGAAAGGCGATGCCTCTTTGATATTAACATCGCCAGAGAATTTGAGAGTTATGCTTTTTACATCAAGCCTTATAGCCTGCTCGATGATGCTTGCTAACTTTTTATAGTTATCATTAGATATCTTGATCTTATAAGATTGCATGATGATAAAATATCCTGAGAATTATAAAAACCTTTGGGATGCTCAGGCTCTGTCCTAAGAGTCACTGCCCTAAGGTCAAAATGCTATCAAAATATGAAATCTAGTGCGTTGCGAGGGGATGCTCCCAAGGGTCTTGTTCCTTGATCCCGCTGTCAAAGAACCACTTCCTCACTTCTGTTCGGAGTGATTCAGACCTATTTTGGGTCGTGAGGCTGAAACGCAGTGAATGCCTCACTTAGCTCGCGTGTCAACGGAGCGAGCCGTTGACGGGAACGCAGCACTATCGATATTATAAAGGGCATTTTGAAGGCAGTGAAATCGAGCGCTAGCGAGATTTAGGACAGAGCCGGATGCTCAATAGCTATTATGCCTCAAAACATGGCCGTGAGTGGCTTCAGCTGAATTAGTATCTGGCTTATATACAAAACCCATATCATTATCATGGATTATCTTGTCATCATCACAGCAAATCACGCCTTCAGAACATTGAAATTCGCCGCTTGAAGAAGATATTGGTCCTCTGCCAAACTGGCCATTTGGACTCCCACAATATGGTCCGCAAGTATCACAAGGGCCTGCTCCTAATCCTGCCTTAGCAGCCTTTGCCAAAGCAAGAAAAGAGAATGCTGCTGTGCTTAAGAAAGCGCCCATCGCCAGAAGGCTCTGCTTAGAGATCTTGCCCTCTTCGCTTCTTAGGAAGCTTGAAACCTTCTTCTTTATCTCTGGAAGTTTTACCATTTTCAGCTCTTTTTTATAATAAAGATTTGATGCGTATAAACCCTCTAAAAGAGGTTTTGCACCATTTTAGATAAAAAGCGGGCATTTTTATATTTAAATCTTTCGATAAGGCTCAAGAACTTCCTGACCTCAGCCAGGACATGAACACTTTCCTGTAATCTTTGTCAAAGCTGAATCTCTCAAAGATATACTCAAACTGGCCCTGAAGTATCCTGCAGCGGGTATTTGAGCCTAAAGCGAGCAGGTTGCCTGTCTCTGCATGGTTGCATGCAGGGCATACTCCGCAGAAAGGCTTCCAGACACAGGCATCACACAGCAAAGTATCATTTACAGATGAGGCTATTATTGAGCAGGCCTGCTCTGAATTAACGACTTCCTTATAGCTGTTCTCTTTCACATTCCCTATCTTGAAGACTTCTGAGTGCCTTCCTTCGTCACAGGAATAGATATCCCCATTGTATGAGTAGGCCATCTGCCCTATAACTGCTCCGCATGGGCTCTGCAGGTCAGTATAATAAAGAGGGATGTTCATCAGCTTGAGGACTATGAACTGGGCTATCCTCTCTATCAGGAAGGTGCCTTCAAGGTTCTTCTTTACTATATAGTCTATGCTTTTCTTCCAGAAGTCTATGAATTCATCTGCAGAATAGCCTACATCTTTCCAGTTGTTATTGGCGTAGCCAAGGTTGCTGACATATTTCAGGTGTATAGGATTAAGGCCAAGGCAGACATATTCGTCTATTATCTCCTTCCAGAAAGGGAGCGAGTTCCTTGTTATGACCGGGAGTGCGCTTATCTTGCTGGGGTATTCCTTCATGAACCTCTTTATCCAGGACTCTACGTTCGCATGCGTGCTCTTTCCCTCAAAAAAAAGCCTGTTCTTGTCATGGACCTCTTTAGGGCCGTCCAATGAAGTGCATACATTGACCTTGTTGTCCCTGAGGAAATTGAATTTCTCCTCGTCCATATAGGTGAGGTTTGTCACAAGGGCGAAAGAAATGTTCTTTCCAAGATGGCTGTTCTTCTTCTGAGCATAGCCTACAATATATTTTATCATCTCAAAATTCAGCAGAGGCTCTCCCCCCTGGAATTCTATCTTGATGTTTTTAGAGGGGGTCTGGAAGATAAAGTCTACAGTCTTCTTTGCAGTCTTCTCATCCATGTCAAAGCCTGGCTCTTCCTTGCCTCTTGATTTGGCATGGCAGTATGTGCATTTTAGGTTGCACCTCAATGTAGGGACCACTATATGCAGTCCTGTGCCGCAGTAAAGATGGCTGTATTTCTTCTTGTATTCTCCGGTTATCTTATTGAGATTAGAAGGGGTTACTATTATCCCTGTGCAGCAGAGCTTTGAAACAAGCTCGGGGCTTAGGCTGTTCTTCTTCAGGAGCTCAAATTCTTTCTCATCGAGAAATGCCCACCCTCCCTGGTCGGCTGTGACCAGGTATTTTCCTTTTATCTTCTTGCTTGAGTATTGGTTTATGATATGTTCCATCTTACCGCCTGTTATAGGTTCTTATAGTTCATTTAAGGCTGATCAGGTAGTTGCAGAACTCAAGGCCTAACTTTTCAGGCCCTATCTCTGATGTTGGTTCAAGAATAATATTATCGCCTGATATTTCTGCTTTGCATACATCGCCGAATGCCTTGACCGCCTCATCTATCTCTTTCTTCTTATAGTATTCAGGGTTGAGCTTTAGAAATGCCTTATTGTCCTTTATGCTCAGCATCTTTTTTTGTCTCCGTATTTCTCTTCCCAGGGTATTGCTATACCTTCTGGATCGTCAAACTCTTCGTCATCTTCGTATACTGCCGGCTGAGGGACAGATGCTGTCAATAATGCTCTCTGCAAGAGCATCTGCCTGAGCTTCTTGTTCTTCTCAGATTGGGTATGGTAGACAGAGTAGTTCACGAGCTCGTCGTTGAACTGGTCTGCAATCTTCTTTATGTCCTGACCCTCTTTAGGCCTTATATCTACAATAATCTGTTCTTTTGGATCGCCGTCAAGCAGGAAATATGCTTTGTCTAGAAGTATGTAAGATGCAGCAAAGATTACCTCTTTAGAGTATATCTTAGGATTAAGGGATACTAAAGCCCTATCCTTCTCCAGATTTATGCTTGTGACATCACCCATTTTACCACCCCAAATAGCCATTTGCAGGCTCTTATTTAAAGATTTTGGTAGTCTAGAGGCCTGAAATTATAAATGCTAAAGCGAGAAATATGTTCCCCTGAAAGGCTAGGGTAAGAATGACCCCTAAAAGCATGAAAGGCGCGAACGGCAGGGTCTCCTGTATACGGAACTCATCCAGTTCGGGGTGCTTCTTCTGCAGCGATTTTATCTTGTCAATATCCTTTTTTGAGAGGCCTTCTGACTGGGGGTCAAATACTCTTGTCGATGTCGTATCTCTTAAGTATCCGAAGATG
>CAYNQH010000134.1:0-4064 GCA_964399255.1 uncultured Methanosarcinales archaeon
TGGCTTCTACAGGCCCTGCTTGGCCTGCTTCAGTCTCAGTAACAATAGGCCTCATGCTAAAGTTCTGATAGTGCACGTTCTCAGGTTTTACAACCTCTTTTATCTCTATATCAACTGTAGCTTTCTGCTTTAATACCCCCACCTCGTCTGGCCTATGTCTTGATGTCTTGCCTACAATAGATATTCTAGTGACATCCTTATCGTCATTAGGATAGCAGACTCCTGAGGGCCTTACTACCTCCTTGATATCTTTTAGGTCAGCCATATCAAAAACATCATCACTATCAGCAACAAATTTTCTAGGTTTTGGCGTAGCTGACGTGAGTTCACCGCTCAGCTGCTGCTCTATCTCTATCCTCCTGATATTATCAAAAGAAATGCTAGACTTCTTATTGCTGAATGCGGCTATGCTTGCTGCCTTCACAGCTTTTGGCTTTGATCTTCCGCCGCTGGCCTTTGAGTAGATCTCTATCTTCATCTTGCTTGAGTCTACATTCATCTTAAGCCAGGTCTTCTCTCGGCATGCAGAGTTGATATCGCTGTAGATCAATATGGATTGCAGACCTTCTTTGAACCTTTCCTTAAAGCAGCCATTGACCTCTATGCCTAAGAATTCATATACCATCTCACTGACCAATTCAGTGCTATAAGAGATGAGATTCGTGCCTTGGGTGATCTTAGAAGTGTCGACGCAGCATGCAAGGCTGTATGCTTCCCTGGTCCTTGCATTGATCATCGTGAAAGGTCCGCTGGTAGCAAGCCTGCCTTCAAGCAGCTCGCTTATGTCTTCTAGCCTTCCTGTGATGATGCTGCCTTGAGGCAGGTTAAGCTCATACTTTTCAGAAAGTCCTATGGCTAAGTTCTCGAGATATGAAGTAGAAGTCTTGCGAAGATCAGGAAGATCAGCAGCTAGCTGTTGAACATTTTGTGATGGTTTTTGCATTAAGGTCACTCTTTTTTACTGTCATCTCTCAACCACCACTCACTTTCAACTATGTTATGCCTATTCCCAACGCAAATATGGGTAAAGAAATTTATAAATATCCACTATATAAATCTTTCGGTTTTAAGCTAGCCTATTCTGATAAGCAGGATGGCTATAAAGGCTTAGAACATTATTTTTAGGCGTTTCAGCAGGTCTTGCACTACTTAGGTAGGATAAACATCCCTTCTGCAAAAACATTGCAAGATCTCCCCTGTCCTTAGCCGACACGTCAGCAAGATCAAGGAAAGATTCTCCATCTCCACTAAGGCCCATCTCAAGCTCGTTAATAACCTTCCTGACATGAGGCACTGCAAGATCTCCTGCACCATGGAAGTATGCTATTAAACCGAGAAACTGGTGCTGCATATCATCGTAAGAAGGAAAACATCGTGCAACCGTTAGCATAAATTCTTTTCTCTTGGCACTTCTCTCTTGATCAACAGGAAGTTCCTGAAAAAGGGCAGTATGGATAGTGTTCCAATCATGGATGTTCCCACCAAAAGTATGATACTGATTACATGAAGCGGTCTGATAAACCACAAAATCACCCCCACTAGGATCAGGAAAGATTAACAATTATATAAACTTTCCGATTTTGACAAAATTTCCCATATTTCCGATACTGCCCAAAATGCCTCTAATGCACGAATTCTAAAAGAAAAAGCTTAAATAAGAGTTAACCAAGAAAAATATCATGAGACTATATGATATCCTATCTGACAGGAAAGCGGTCTGCATACTTAAGCTGCTGTATGACAAAGAAGTTGTTGAGAAGAGCGCATACAGCTTCAATTTCTCTGATATCAAGAAAGAGCTGGGCCTTACAGGAAAGGATGAAGAGCCTCTTGCCAATCTTGACAATGCAAAGCTTATAGGTATAGATGACGTCGAAGGCGAAAAGGTCCTGACGATAACCAAGAAAGGGAAGCATTTCATAGAGGTATTTGACCAGCTGGTCGACCTTTTCAAAGGAGAGCCTGCACTGAGAAATGAGAAGCAGGTAAGCATCAAGTACGAGCTCACCGAGATCGAGAAGAAGATACTCCTTATAACCTATAAGATAAGCAAGGAGTCAGGAGCAGAGTCCATACCCCTGAAGACTATCACTACAGAACTTTTCCCGCATCACACCTACCAGAGCAAGGCAGGCACAGTATCAAGATACGCAAAGAAGCTTGAAGAGATCAACCTATTATGCAGGAAGAAAGAAGGCAACCTATCATTCCTGAAGATCACAGAGTTCGGCATAAAAGCCCTGCAGAAACAGCACTTAGAAGGTGTTGTGCTGTAGTCAAATACTCACGAGAGTTAACATTTCCATACCTATCAGATTATCTCCTGCGTATGCTTTAATAATAATCTCACATTTATGATTTCTACCCATATCCCCAACTTCCAAATCCAAAGTGTGATAATCACTTTGAGGAATCCGCTGGTCTGATGAAGAGATATTAATCGAACATTCTTCAATAGGCAGGTCTTCCCAGTATACCCTCCTGGATATCAATGATCGAAATGCCTTTTTGCAGTCTACATCTGTTTCAATATAGACTCTTTGATCTTCATAAGGATTATAAACATTTATTGGAACTTTAATCAGATTAGGGTCCGCCATATCAACGGAGTTAGAGTACAAAACAATCGGACTATCTTCTGTTGCAGGAAATTTAGGAGGATATAATTCAGATACCATCCTATCCTGAGGTCCAAAATAACCCCTAGTTGAAAATCTAAAGACAAATAGATACAACAGAACAATTAGGATTATGCCTACAATAACCCCAACTTTTTTATTCATAATATCAAAACAAGCAAAGAACTATAAAAAACTTACTTTTTCAGCTTCTTGATAACCCCTACCAGTTTATCCAATCTTATATCGCTTCTTATCCCATATTCTGAGAAGTGCGTCCGAGAAACCTTAAAACCCTCCCTCTTGACAGCCTCCATCAGAGCATCTGTCTTAGGGATAGCTAATTTGTTCTTCCTGCATAATGCATGGATATCATAGAATCCTGCAGAGCCTATCTTCGATTCCTCTGATACGGAAATCATCAACCTTTTTTGCTATCTTTGCCGCCAGCCTTGAGTCCCACAGCTTCCCGAGCCACATCGGGCCAGCCTCTTTTTCCTTCTCTCCAAGCATCCCAAACTGCTTCGCTATGGCATCACACTTCTGCTTGCCTTTCTCGCATCTGAAGAATACCCTCATATAATGATCAGCTGAATAGGAATAGATAGGTGTAAGGGCCTTATTGAGATGCATACCTATAAGCTGGACCTTCCTTATCAATATCCTCAGTCCAGCCTCGTGCTTAAGCTCGTTGCGCATAGGCTTTGCCCAATACTTCCTTATGCATGCGTTGGGAAAAGTGCCAGCCAGCGCAGCGGTGTCTGTAGCTGTGACCCCAAGTATGCCTCCTCTGGCAATCCGCTTGACAGCACTGTCCAAGAAAGGATTCGGGCTGCCGAAAGGGTCGATGTCTATATAGCTGAAACCATGGTGGGATAGCATGAACTCGCTAGCGTCAGCGCAGGAGACTGAAACTTCCTCGCAGGTGAAAGATCCCTTGTTGAGCCTGATGTTCCTTTTTATGAGCTTTACTGCATCCTCACTCTGGTCATTGAACCTTACAGACCGTATCTTTCCATTGGTGAGCTCTACCAAGAACCTTATCCCCCTTATGCCTGTGCCTGCAAGAGGCAGTCCGACAAGCAGGCCTTCGTCCTTGACCGATTCAAGAAGAGCTACACAGACATCTCTATTAAGCTTCATCATAGGATTATAGAATACCGGCAGCTTCTTTGATACCTTCTTCTCGCTAGGAACGTAAAATACTGCTTTGCCTTCAGAAATCTTCTCATACATTTTATTCTTTAGGCACATAGAATCTCCTTGCTTTAGGCTGAGGTTCCTTTTTCTCCTCCTTCGGAGGCTGTTTCTGAAGATTATCCGAGAGTTTCTCAAGATGATGCATGACCTTCATGGTCTGCTTATACTTGTTATAATGGCCGTGAACATCATGCGAGATCCGTTTCATTATGTTCATCTTCTCCTTCTCAAGAGAAGCCATCTCCT
>CAYNQH010000135.1:0-4043 GCA_964399255.1 uncultured Methanosarcinales archaeon
AGGAAACGGCATTCCAAAAGTATATGGCTTAGAAACATATGATGGCGGTCATGCTATTCCTTATCATAACAGGAAGCCTATTATTAGTTTTACGGCCGAGCACGACAGGACATATCATAAGCGGCGCTAGCCTTGCACTTAACATCCCGTCTGAAAGCTATGCATTCAACCAGGGCATTTCTTCATTCTTTGTTGGAGATACGATAAGCCTGGCAATGAATCCATCTGATGCAGGATACAGCCTTTTCCTTCTTGGAGACAATAGCATCGAATATCTTGATAGCCTTAACTTCACTGTTGACACCCCTGGAGATTATAAGATAGAAGGAGTCCTTAGCTATTCAGGCAACAGCTATGATGTAAGCCTTGATTTCTCTGTGATCGAAAAGCCTCAAACTGATAATATGGCATTTAATATCACAGGAAACCAGAGCCTGCCAGAGCAGGAAGAGCCAGCAGAGGATAAAGAGGATATCAAAGATAAAACACAGGATCAATCTCATGCTCATAAAGCTGGTGTTGTAAACCAGAGTCTGGAGAATATTTCTGAAGAAACGGTTCCCCAACCAGCAGAAAACCAGACTCTGGCAGACACATCAGCCAATGAGACCCTTCAACAGGAAGGGCCTCAGGAAGATAATCTCACCATCCCTTCTGTGCAGGCGGAATTCAGCACAGGGACAGACAAGGCAGAATACTCTCTTGGAGAGAAGGTCCAGATCTGGATATCTCCAGAGGATGCAAAGTATAGCCTTGCAGTGATGCATTCAGGCATCATAGAGATAGTGAAGAACCTATCATACACTCCTGCTGAAGCAGGAGATTATACCCTGAACGCTTTGCTCAGCAAGGACAATGCATCTGAGAGGGTCTATGCTGATTTCTCTGTGATAGAACCTGAGATGACAGAAGAGGTCATCCAGCACACTGCTGAGATAAACCTGCCTGTATTCTGGAAGAAGTTCATCAATGTGAAGAAAGGAGGCTTTGATTATATAATCAGCTTCCTGCCAGAAGAGGCCTTCAACATAACAGTCTATAAGGTTGTAGGGGACAAGCTGATCGAGATCAATGACAACTCATTTGTAAATCATGATGGCAAGCTTGATGACCTCAGATCATATGAAAAGCAGAATCTGGCAAAGCTCAAGAACAGGAATCTTATAACCGGATTTGCTGTCAGGGAAGATTCAGGACTTTCTTTCTTCACCTCTTTATTGGACTGGCTCTTAGGCCTATTCTCAGGAGAAGAGAAGATAACAGGGCTTGCAGTAGGCCAGACAAATATCTCAAACCAGACCCAGATCGTGGTAAAAGAGAAGGTCAATAAGACAATAACACTGCTTGTGACCTATTACACCCCTGCTCCAATAATCCAGGAGAGCCCGGCAGAGGCCAAATCTGATGGCAGCTTCACAAAGATAGTTAACATAAGCGGAGTAGGAGACTATCAGGAAGTACTTGCTTATACAGGGATCCCAGAATCACCAAAAGCAGCGATAAAGGTATACTGGATAAAGGACGGCGTAAGAGAACTGTTCACGAACGTAACCTATATAGACAGCAACAGGAACGGCCTGATAGAAGAGCTTAAGTGGGTTGTGCCTCACCTCAGCACCCAGACATTCGAGATATCAATCACTGTGCTTAATGTGTATACATATCTCCGTGACGGCCAGAACTGGACAGTATACTTCAATACTACCGGCATCGCAAACCTGACAATAACTCCTTTGAAGAGCTCTTTCACAGAGTTCTTGACCGATGATCCTTCTACATTCAACGAGCTCAAATTTATTGATATAGGCTGCGACCTTAACTCCCTAACCAGCAGCTTATTCTTGAATAATGGGGCAGTAAGGTATTCGGACCTTGATGAGAATTCCTCAATCATAGGCCATACCTTATTTGTCCCCTCTTATTCATGCAACGGCACAGGCTATATCAAGAACAATGTCCTGAAAGCAGGATATGCAGAGCTCGAGTTCGACTTTGGAGGCTTGAAGGCTTACGCGATAGATCCTGCCTTAGGGAATAACATATCTACACATACAAAGCCTATATTGAACTCCACTTCAGGATATCACCAGCCTTATGATAATCTTACCTGCTACAACCAGTCTACTGCTGACCTGGACGGCGAGACTGTTAAGAATATCTATGGCTGGTATAAGGATGGTCAGTCAGTCCTATTATTAAATATGCCTTTTGAGGGTGGCTCAAATGCTAGTTATACTAAGGATTATTCTCCAAATGGTTATGGTATATCCTCTGCAAGTTCTCCTGCACCATTATTTTATTTCAATGGAGGGCATGATGGGGGAGGATTTTACAACTTCACAAATACTAGGTTTTTTAATTTGGGGGATATTGACCTATTTGAGAATAAGGCCAATTTGACCATCTCTGTTTGGGTAAATGTTCCAACAGCAACAATTAACCATCATAGGTTGATAGCTCAGGATGGTGTTCTTTATATTGGGCATATCGCATCCACACTAAGTTTTTATACAGGCAGCGGAAGTCCTTCATGGACAAATGCAGTTACTAATATAGGCACTCTCCCGACAGGGGGGTGGGCTCATATTGCTTATGTAAAAGAAGGCACCCAGGTCAGGGCTTATGTCAATGGGGTGGCTACAGGAGTAACTGGTGTTGCAAGAGCCACAACAGGATCCACTACCGGAGTGAATACTTATATTAGCAGTAATGGAGCGATCCAATTCTGGGATGGGTCTATCGATGATTTGATGGTATTTGATTCGGTCCTTTCTGTAGAGCAGATCAAGGCATTGGCCAATAGCAGGCCAGATCTCATAGTCAGCCAGGAAACCTCTGCAGGAGAAACTTGGAACTGCTCCATAACACCTAATGACGGCTTTGATGACGGTTCCACTTTGGTTTCGGATTCTGTCTATGTGCATGTTGGACTGCCTCCGGTTTACTCAGCTTTCTCTGGCTCTACCACCAACTTCAATGAAGTGCCTGACCTGACTGCTGCTCAGGATGTAGTCCTTGAGAATTCAACTGCGGGTGCAATCAAGTTTGGAGGGCAGTCCTTGAATGTTTCAGGCATTGATCTGAATCAGTATGTGACGATATCCAGTAACTATATCTACATAGACTCAGACAACCTTCCTAACCTGAATAAGTCTGCTAACCTTACGCTTTATGATCTGAGCTTTGCAGCTACCCCTGTTATCCTGAAGGATGGTGCTGTCTGTCCTACTGATGAATGTTCTCCTTTAGGCTATTCTGGAGGGGACTTTACCTTTAATGTAAGCCACTTCACAGCCTATTCCGGAAGCATCAATTCCAACCTGACGATCTGGGATGAGACAGATGCTGGCATGCCTTATGCTGACAACACGAGAGGGGTAGGAGATAAGACCTTCTTCTTTGCCAACTATACCAACAGGACAGATAATAGCATCATAAACAGCACCAAAGGGGATTGTGATATCAACTTCTCAGATATTACAGCAGGCATGGAATTCAATGCAACAAAGGGAGTATGGGAGTACAATAGGACATTCTCCTCAGGAGGCACTATAGATTTCACGATAAACTGTTCTGGTAGTGACCTAGAGCCTTTGACAGCGAATGATGATGTGATAATACAGCAAGGGCCTACTCACTCAGCTCCTGTCTTGAACTCGACTTATGGGACAAATTTCACTAGTGAGAATCTCACCTGCTATAACCAGTCTACATCTGATCCTAATGGGGATAATGTCAAGAACATCTACAACTGGTATAAAAATGATGTTCCTGTTATGGTATTGAACATGCCCTTTGAAGGCAGTTCTAATTCAACCTGGACAAAGGATTATTCTGGATTTGGGAATGATGCATCAGTTACAGGAGCAGTCTGGAATGCAACAGGAGGTTATGAGGGCAGAGGTGCTTATGATTTTGATGATTTTGATGATTATATCACTATAGGAGATAGTGATTCTTTGGATGTCTCAGGAGATCTCTCAGTAAGCCTTTGGATGTACCAGAAGGAGAGGGCTGGAACCGGAGAAACAGCGTCTCCTTTT
>CAYNQH010000136.1:0-4031 GCA_964399255.1 uncultured Methanosarcinales archaeon
GGAAGACAAACTCTGGAGGCACATCGTTCAAAGAACTATGCTTCCCCTGGACCTTTGGCTGAGCCTTAGCAACAGCTGCCTTGACTGCACTGCCCGATCTGCTGTCTGGAGACCTCTTAGTAACAGATACCTTTTTCACCGCTTTTTTTACCATTTTCCACCCCTTTACATACGTAAGGCCATCTCTTTAGCAGGCCTGCCCAATAGGCCAAAGTAATCAAATTTATTATTTAAACCTTTCTCTTTTAACCTAAGGATAATGTCATTAAGGACGTTCATGAACGCTATAAAGCTGTCATAAGGGCTGTCATAAGGATTGAAGTACTTATGGACATCTCCATCAGCGAACCATTTAGTGCACATGTAATAGAAGTGGTCGCTTGTGGTCAGCTTCCTCCAATCCTCTATAAGCCCCGCATCTTTTGTCTTTTTTATATCCTTCTCTAGCTCGAAGAGCCTGCCTATAGCAGAGTGCTGCATCCTATTGCCCAGCCATGCACTAAGGTCCCTCTCGACATCTGCCCATGAGATCATATGGTGCACGTCAAGCTCTGCAACAGGAGAATAATCCCTGATAGCCTCGCTGACTGTCTTAAAATCATTATCCGGATGCTTGAGCAGCTCGTAAGGAAGATGTCTCATGAACTCGAATATGCCTGTGTCCTCCCACTGATGCTCACCAAATGTCTCATAATCCATGAAGAGGTTTATGACCTGGCCGTTGCCGTTGTTAGCATTGAGCCATTGGGAATATTTCTCCACATTGAGAGGCCATTCCTTCCATCCTCTGTTGGAGAACCTGAATGCTATATCATCGCTGAGCTTGTAGTTCTTAAGAAGGAGCCTTATCTTCTTTGTGGTCTTAGGCTGATATACAAAGTTAGGGCTTCTCCATTGCAGCACATTATCCCATCCTTCTGCGAGTATCCCTTTATATCCCATCTTCTCGACGAAGTTAGCTAGCTCATTGTTGTATATCAGCTCTGTATTCCTGAATACAGAAGGGGTGAAATTGAAGAGTTTCTTCAGCTTCTTCTTGTGCATAAGCACCTGCTCCTTGAACTCCTCCTTTGAATAGAGATAGGACAGGGAGTGGTAATAGGTCTCTGAAAGAAGCTCAACCTTATCTGTCCTGACAAGATCCTGGAAGCTCTGGATAACATCAGGAGAATACTCCTCAAACTGGTCCAAGGCTATGCCGCTGATAGAGAAGCTTACCTTAAACTTGCCGTCAAGATTGTTTATGGTATCAAGGAGTAGCTTATTCATAGGCAGGTAGCACTTATGCTCTATCTTCTTCATCACTTCCATATTCTTCTTATGGTCAAAGTAGTCGTTATTGTTCCCTATGTCAAAGATTGAATATTTTCGCAGCCTGAAAGGCTGATGCACCTGGAAATAAAAGCATGTACTTACTATCTTCTCTCACCTTTTTTCTTTTTATTCAAATAAAATCTGATTATTATGAAAGATCTATCCTATAGCCTCTCTGTATACCTGCATGCATTTCTTTGCAGGCTCATCAAGGTTGAATCTCTCGGCTTCTCTTGTCCCATTATCCTTAAGCTCGTCAAGCAGGTCCTTATGCCTTATAACATTGACTATCTTATCTGTCATATCGTTTATGTCCCAGAAGTCTGCTTTCAATGCATGATTTACCACCTCTGAGACGCCTGATGTCTTTGATATAAGCAGAGGAGTGCCGTTCTTCAATGCTTCAAGAGCTACAAGCCCGAAAGGCTCAGCAACAGAAGGCATGACATACAGGTCTGCCATCTGGAAAGCTTTATGCACATCATCTCCGCTGAGCCATCCTGTGAAGAGGACCTTATCAGATATTCCTAACTCTACAGCCCTGTCGATTATCCTTGGAAGCATATCCCCTGTACCTGCAAATACGAACTTTACATTCTTCTCATATTGCAGGACCTTATTAGCTACCTCGATGAAATAGTCAGGACCTTTCTGTATCGTGACCCTCCCCATGAACAGTACTATCTTGTCCTCTTTTGCAAATGGAGATAGGAATTTTAGGTTATATGCGGGGTTTTCAGGATCTATCCCCCAATGGACAACCTTTATCTTGTCAGGGCTTATCTGGTAGTGGGCAACCACATTCTCCTTAGTGAAATTGCTGTTAGCGATTATGATATCTGCCTGCTTCAGGCCTTCATATTCTATCTGGCTTATGAAGCTGTTAGGATTGCCTCCTGTCCTGTCAAATTCTGTAGCATGTATATGGACAACAAGGGGCTTGCCTGACACCTCTCTTGCTCTTATACCTGCCTTATAGGTCATCCAGTCATGTACATGTATGACCTCATGCTCCTCAGTTGCTGCCAATATTGCTGCAGCTTCTGCGAACCTCTCGACTTCCATGTATATATCCTTGCCATAAAGCTCCCCTGAACTTGTCAGCTTGATGCTTGTCCTGAGATTCTCCTCATACTGGGAAGATGTAAGGTAAGGCGCAAGTATAGAGTCTATCTTTTTTATCTTGACATTTACAGGTATGTTATTGGTCCCTACGAGGTGCACGAAGTCGCCTTTAGCATCATCAGGGAGGAAAGGCATCACAAAAGTAACATGGACACCTTGTCTGGAAAGGCCTTTAGTCAGGTCAAAGCATGCTGTGCCTAGACCTCCGCTCTTATAAGGAGGAAATTCCCATCCGAACATCAATACTTTCATAAGGTCTCCTCTTTTTCCTGGCTCTCCCTCGAGCCGTCTATAATTCCTATCAGGCTATTGTTAAGGTCAGGTTTTGAATCAGGGATGTAAGAAGCATGATCCTTATTCTTGACAACAAATTCTTTGACATATGCTTTCCCTTTAGGGGTTATCTCAAAGATCCTTACATATTGTGAAGAGAATATCTCATTGGCAAAGCCCTTCCCCATCAGGAAAGTTAGGTGGTTCTGCACAGTCTTCCAGTTGACCTCGGTATCGTTAGCAAGCTTGTTTATGGTGCTCTGGCCGCGGAAGAGAGCTAAGAGAATAAGTACTCGAATCTGCTCAAATAACCTCCTTTTCATCTCAACCTCGTTTTTTAAAAGACCTTGAGCATTTTTTGGATAAGCTAGTATTTAAATGTTTGGTTTTAGTTAGAACCTATCATCATCATATTCAGAGCTACATATCATAACAATACCAAGTTGAGTATTTAAAAGTGGTATGAAAAGTTTATATACATTTTTGATGAATCAATAGTCATGGTGGATGTCAAAGCAGATTATCTTTTCGAAGTTTCTTGGGAAGTGTGCAACAAAGTAGGAGGTATATACACTGTAGTGTCCTCCAAGGCTGCGCTCGTCAATGCCAAATATAAGAACTATTTCCTTATAGGACCTTACTTCAAGGACCAGGCAAAGATGAGTTTTATCGAGGAAGAAGCCCCTCCTCTGTTCAAGCAGCTGTTTGGTGAGCTCAAGAATGAAGGGATAGTATGCCACTATGGAAAATGGGATGTAAAAGGCGATCCAAGGACTATTCTTATAGAATTCCAAGGATATGTCCATAACAAGGATGCGATAAAGAAGGACCTATGGGATGCATTCAAGGTCGACTCGCTATGGGCCCAGTGGGAGTTCGAAGAGCCGATGGTTTGGGCTACTGCAGTAGGCCGGCTCATCCAGAGATTCGGTGAAGCTAACCCTCTCAAGATTGTCGCGCACTGCCATGAATGGCTTGCGGGCTTCACGCTGCTCTACCTAAAGAGGAACAAGTGCAAGGTAGGCACTGTCTTCACGACCCACGCAACAATGCTCGGCAGGACTATAGCAGGCTCAGGTGGAGAGCTCTATGACAATCTTGACAAGATAAATCCTGAAGAGGCTGCAAAGAACCATAGGATGCAGGACAAGTTCACGACAGAGAAGGCCTGTGCATTGCAGGCAGATGTCTTCACTACAGTAAGCGAGATAACCGGGATGGAAGCAGAGAAATTCTTAGGCAGAAAGCCTGATGTCCTTGTGCTTAACGGCCTTGATATAGGCAAGTTCCCGACATTCGAAGAGACATCTATACAGCAT